>NZ_JBSWYY010000018.1:0-86702 GCF_056161325.1 Alteromonas sp. ABE4_545 | reverse complement strand
CGTGGCACCACCTGAATCCATTCCGAACTCAGAAGTGAAACACGTTAGCGGCGATGGTAGTGTGGGGTCTCCCCATGTGAGAGTAGCACATCGCCAAGCTCCTATTTAGAATGAAGCCCACTCAAACGAGTGGGCTTTTTTCGTTTGTGCGGTATATAAAGACCTGTATCTGTTTCTTTCAAAAGGATTGAGCTGGTTGCATTTAGAGTGTTTGCAAATTGCTGAGATCAAAGGGGCACTACGTAACACGACCTCACGTAGTGTAAGCTTACTATCTAATCGATTGCTTGATAGAGAGTAATGTCTGTGTAGGATCGGTAATACCGTATTGTTGCTTTAGCCTTGCTATTAATGCGGGGTGTTGCAGAACAAATTGATTAATGTCTTCAATCAATTTAACTTGATGAACCGTTGATAGATGAAAATCCACTGGTTTACTCGGTAGAGTGGGGTCAAACTTCATAGGGCCTAAGTCTGGATGTAGAGCAAGTAGGTGTTTCGCCACATGGTAATCACAATCAGCTGCTTCTACTCTTCCCATTTCCAGTAATTTTAATGCGCTTATACTATCATTGGTTCCTACCAGAGTGAGTTTGCCTGCGTTAATCCTTTGTTCCCAATAGCGAGGGGAAAATCCGTACGGGATACCCAGCTTTTTAATGTTATCTATTGGTTGTAAGTATTGTTCAGGCTTAACCCATGTACCCGCTAAGGTTGTTACAACGGGTAAGCTAAAGTGCTTTTGCGAGGCTTTGGACACTGGATTAGTCCATTTTGGGTGGTCTGGATAAATCAGGTCAACACTGCCTTTTAATAACTCACGCTGTAATCGCAAAACAGGCATCGCGATATATTCAAAGCTGTGACCGCTTTCTTTGGCATAAGCTTCTAACAATGCCCAGCCATAGCCTTTATTTGACGGAGAGCGGAAGTCGTAGTGAGGGTAATAGCTGAGATTTTGGGAGGCGACAACAAACCGCTCTGCAAGAGATAATGGTGAAACGATAATGAGTAAGAAGACGAAAATACGCATAGTAATCATCAATTTCGAACATACATTAACGTTATATGAAGGTATTCTTTGATGCAAAGTGAAAACGGATATTTAGCCTAAAGAATAAGCTGAGGCTTTTGTATCCTTAGGGCTTAATGAAAGTCGCGAGAAACCAAATGTAATTCATGCAGTTCGTGAGAGCGGTCAATAAGCTTGCCGGCAATGACATGAATTACTCCTTCAGGCGAGCGTTCTAATACCCCATTCACTTGTAAAACGATAGACTTTAAAAATGCACGTTTTTGCTCTCTCGCCGTGGCCTGCCATACAACAACGTTAATATTGCCGGTAGGATCTTCTAATGTCACAAAAGTTACGCCACTGGCCGTACCTGGGGCTTGTCTACCTGTTACGCATCCAACGACCTTAACAATACTCTTGTTGGGCTTGGTATGGAGATCAGAAAAAAAACAAATACCCGAAAGTTTACCGGCTTGCTGTAAAAGGCTGATTGGATGGTGTTTGAGTGATAAAGAAAGTGAATGATAATCTTCTTTGAGTGCTTCAACTTGTGTTGGAGGCTGTATTGTTGACTGTGTAGGGGCTTGTGTATTATCAAACAAAGGTAAAGATTGCTGTTTATCCATAAGCTGCCAGCGGGCGGAGAATCGGTGTGCAGTGAGGGACGCAAAGGCTTCTGCACTTGCAAGCGCTTCCTTGTGATCGTTTGGGATAGATATTTGGTGGATGTCACTGATACAAGAAAATAAACCGTTTTCACGATAAGCGATGATCTTATCAGCGCTTTCTTGTGAGAACCCCTTTATTTGCCTAAACCCAAGACGAATTGAAAGGTCGTTTTCTATAATGTGGTCCCAATTCGAGTGGTTGATACAAACAGGAAGAACACTCACATGGTGCCGTTTGGCATCTTGTACTAGCTGGCTGGCGCTATAAAAACCCATGGGTAAACTATTTAATAAAGCAGTGAAGAACTCAGTAGGGAAATAGTATTTTAACCATGCTGATGCATACGCAAGTACAGCAAACGAAGCTGAATGGGATTCTGGAAACCCGTATTCGCCAAACCCACAAATTTGATCATAAAGGCGTTGCGCAAAAGCCTCGTCGTACCCTTTTTTTGTCATACCAGAAATAAGCTTGTGCTTGAATTTCTGAAGTTCGCCGGTTTTTTTCCAACTCGCCATAGCTCGACGTAGCTGATCAGCTTCACCACCTGTAAAGCCTGCGGCTACCATAGCAAGTTGAATAACTTGCTCTTGAAAAATAGGCACGCCCATTGTGCGATTTAATACGCTTTTAACCGCTTCTGAAGGATATTGAATCGCTTCTTTACCATGACGCCGTAATAAATATGGGTGGACCATATCACCTTGTATAGGCCCTGGCCGTACAATGGCAATTTGTACGACCAAGTCGTAATAGCAGTTTGGCTTTAAACGCGGCAGCATTGACATTTGCGCGCGTGACTCTATTTGAAAAACGCCGACTGTATCAGCGTTCGTGATCATCTTATACACTTGCTGATCATCACCGAGCTTGGTGATAAAAGGGAGCGACAAGGTAAAGTTTTTGTGCTGCTTTATTAAATGAAATGCCTTACGGATAGCCGTCAGCATACCAAGCGCGAGAACGTCTACTTTTAACAGCCCTAAACTCTCAATGTCGTCTTTATCCCATTGAATAACTGTGCGTTCGGCCATGGCTGCGTTCTCAACAGGCACAAGTTCATACAAAGGCCCTGATGAAATCACAAAGCCTCCAACGTGTTGAGACAAGTGTCTAGGAAAGCCAAGTATTTCATTCACCAGCTCAAACAGCAGTGTGGCTTTAGCATTAGTGGTATGTAAGCCTGCATCAATGAGTTGCTGTTTCCATCCTAATGCGCGATCGCGTCGGTTGACTTGGTTAAGCCAAAAGCTCAGTTGTGACTCCTCATAACCCAGCGCTTTGCCCACTTCACGAAAAGCACTTTTGAAGCGAAACGATATCACCGTAGCGGCCAATGCGGTTCGCTCTCGTCCGTACTTTTGATAGATATACTGAATGACTTCTTCTCGGCGCTCATGCTCAAAATCTACGTCTATATCGGGCGGCTCATTACGCTCTTTGGATATAAATCTTTCAAATAGCACATTGATTTGCCGAGGGTCGACAGCCGTTATTTCCAAGCAATAACAAACGACGGAGTTGGCTGCAGAGCCTCGCCCTTGATATAAAATATGTTGCTGTTGAGCAAACTTCACAATGTCGTATATGGTCAAGAAAAAATACGCATATTGCTGTTCCGCAATCAGTGTGAGTTCTTTTTCTATAATTGCTCGTATCTCTTGGGAAACTCCTTCGGGAAAGCGCTTTTTAATCCCGTTTTCTACACACTCTCGCAAGTATGATTGAGCCGACTTTCCCTCAGGTACTAATTCTGCGGGGTATTGATAACGCAACTCATTGAGGCTGAAATGGCAATGCTTAGCAATATTGAGTGTTTCTTGTAACCATTGAGACGGGTAAAGTCTTTGCAGCTTATTCAGTGGGCGTAAACAGCGTTCTGCATTGGCTAATGCACTTAGGCCGAGAGAGGCAACAGTCAGACCCTCTCTAATGGCATGTAATACGTGTTGAATTTTTTGCCGATCAGTATGGTGAAACAGCACTTGGCCAACAGCGCAAACGGGCAACGAATATTCAGCGGTTAGTCGATTTGCATGGCAAAACCTGTCTTCATCCTTGCCGTCGAGTAAGCGACTCACACCAATCCAGCAGCGACCTTCGAAGTGTTTCATCAGCCAAGATGCCCAGTGGGTATTGGCCTCTTCATTTAATGACGGTAGCCATATTAAAAAACAGTGCCGAATAGTTTTTATGTCCCACTCAGCAAGTTCGTAATGCCCTTTTTTACATCGTCGGCGAGCGCTTGTGATAATGCGGCAAAGCTCACTATAAGCCGCTTTATTGGGGCATAGTAAAACGAAGGAAAAATGCTCATGAAAATGGAACAGGCTACCGACAATGAGTTGAATTGGTAAGTTTTGACGCTTTATCTCTGAATAGGCGCGAACAACACCCGCTACAGAACATTCGTCGGTTATTGCGATTGCTTGGTAGCCTAAAAATGAAGCCGTTGTGACGTACTCTTCGGGATGTGAAGCGCCAATCAAAAAGGAAAAGTTAGATTGGCAAGCTAGCTCAGCATAACTCATCAGCCAAACCAGCCATGTTGAAACCATTGCCCCTGACTATCTTTGAACACCCATAAATAGCCACCATGACTTGCTTGAGCAACGTAGTAATCTCGCTGCAAGCTATGCTCGTCCCACCAGCCTGTACTCAGGCGTTCAGGCCCATATAGCACACGAGTAGGCTCAGTTAACACTATAGGGTATGGCATTACGTGAAGCGGGTAATGTAAAGGCGCGTTACAGGTACCCTTTGTTGTATTGGGTGATGCTGGAAGCGTAACCCTATGCTCATTCACATACACGGGCTGAGAAACACTGCTTGCACCTAGTCGCGCAATTAACTTACCCACCAATTGCGCTTGCGCGATGGCGTTATGCTGCGGAGAGAAAAAATCATTACTATTAGGTTGTAGCTCAACAAGGGCGTCAGCGCTCAATGTAATTTCTGTTACTGGCTCTGAAAACTTGAACTGCTCTAACTTTAATGCGATTAACATTAGCCATTGTTGCGCACAGTGTTGTGGTATAGCTGCTGTTATCGAAAGCGAATCGGGTTGCTGTTCGCGGTAGTGAAACCGAATAGACAATGATGTGGTTTGTTGATTGCGCTGAAGTAAAAAGCGCGACAACGCTTTTACCTGTTGCGTGAGATAGATGAGTAACTTATCAGAAATACTGACTTCATAGGGCAGTACTATATGATGAGAGAAGTGCTCTGGGGGGGCAAACATAGAAAGTGTTGGAAAGCGTTCTCCCCTTAGCGTAGCGAGGTAGACAAGTACCTCTTTATCGAATCGTCGCCCCATCTCGTGAGTAGGAATAGCGAATACATCACCGAGTGTTCGCATGCCTACACGCGATAGTTTATTGCTCGTTTTGGTATCAATATGCAGTGATTGCAGGGGGACAGAGGCTAATGCCTGCTTGATGGCATGTTCATCCTGCAACAGCTGATTACATTGCCTTTCTGCTAGTATTTGTGCGGCTTGAGGAGAATAAGCACTCGCAAAGGTGTACTGATAGGGCGTTTTTGCGAGCGTATATTGAATTGCAGCCCACAAACTTTCAACGCAGCCGTAATAGGTCGTGGTTCGGTCTAATCTCAGGTATAAGCCATGTGGTGAGTTTAGTGCGATTTCACCGATAACCGGATAAAGCGATAGAGCAAGGTCGTGTAACCGATGTGTTGCTAAACTCTCGTCATACGCGAGTAAACGTAATTTACTACACATAGCACTCGCTGCGGCTAACCCCATACCGGGTTGTATATTGTGCGATATTGCGACTTGGCATGCTTGCAGTATTTCATTCTTTGTCGGCTCATAGACCACGGTAGGTTCGGTGGAATGTGCATGAGCTTGCTGACGAAGTAGGGAGTCGTCATCCAGTTGCAACTGATAAAACGAAAGATAAAGCCACAGCATGATTATTCACTGACTAATGATATCGATGTTTGTTGCTGACGGCTTTGGGTAAAAGCAGCATTAATCGCTGTATTTGTATAAGGGCAAGGTAATGTAATGGGCACATAGGTTCTGGCCCAGCTTCCCTGAATTTTATGAATGTGCGCATACCATTGTTGTTGATGCCATTCCCACTGCCAATCTAAGGCCACGGGCAATACCTCTCGGTGTTGCTGGCTGTGATCGAAACACAGCAAAAGCGTTTGGTGATGAGAGGCAATAACTTGTAAACGGCGAGCCAGTTTAGGTGAGTGTGACATCGACCAAAACAAAACACAGCCACAAGCCTCACTTCGCAAACATTGTTCAACGCTCCATAGTGTTTCTTGTTCATTATTTGGCATAACAAAGAGGCATTGCTCATGTGCAATCTCATGTTGGAAAAACCAGTGATGGGAGAGTTGCGCAGGCGGGTTTACAAAGATGATATGTTTCTTTTGAGACTGAATGTTCTTTAATATTGGCAAGTGATGCAACACTTCACCAGCGCCTTGAGGGCAAATGAGCCGAATAAAACCATAAGCAGGTAAGCCTCCTTGTAGAGCGTGATCGATAGAATCATTTTGGCTAGATACACGCTCTTTCGAGGCTGAATAAGTTTGCCGGCCTCGTTTTATCGATGGATGCTGTAAAATAGGTGTAGGTATTTTCATAACTATAATGCTGTATGTATATACAGCATTATAGTTAAAAAAAACGCCCCTGCAAGTTGAGGAGCGTGATGAATAAAAAGTGGTTAATTATCGGTAGCTTGAACCGACAATGCGCCCTGACTGATCTTATTACACGCAGTAATAAAACCATCAACGGTGTTTTTAGACCATGCAACACGTATATCACTCGGCTGTTCTTTGATGCAATTTCTAATATCTTCCATCTCAAACTCGAGCTTCATTAATACTTTATTTAATGCTTCCTCAACGGTCGCATCTTTTTCGCAGCATTCCATGACAATGGTACCAAAACAACTAAACAGCGCACTTAACACCTGATAATCAGCGTTGCTGATCATTCCTCGTTTATGATTCGACTCTAAACGGGCCATAAAGACCTGTTGGAGCTCGTTCGAAATCATCACTAAATTACTGTAAGCGTAGTTTGCCCGTTTGGTCGAGCTACGCACATTGTGATTACTCAATGCAAGTTGGCGCTGAAAATTCTGCACGCGTAAAACAAAGTAAATCAGTAACAAAACCAGTACTGAAATAATACTAAAGGCAACCATGGTGACTTCCTGTTTGAGCCTTAACGATAAGAGTTATAGTTATTTATTATAGAGAACAGTGTGCACTTATTGCCTTGATCAGATCATTAAATGCCTACAACGAGTAGCCATCTTATAGGAAGTCACTAATATCGCCAAGTGGCAAACGATACCGGTGTTGTATTGCGATTGGTGAGGGAAGAGAGAGGGCGTAAGGTTAAGCCCTCTACTTGTGCTAGTCTTTTTTCGGCGTGTAAATTGGGCTGGGAAACGCCGTTACTTTATCTGAAAGCTGTGTGATTTTTGCTGTGCCTTGTTTCTTAACTTCATCAATACGCAGCACATTATGCATGGGAATATAAGTGCGAGTGACGTCAGAAAACTCTGATTTTAGTTTTTCATGGCTAGGGTCAAGTACCAAACTTGTGTGCGTGTCCCAGACAAAATCACCAATCTCGACAAAGCCGAACAACCCGCCTTGTGACAGCTCTTTCACATACAGTTCGTATTTTTCGCCATTACTAACAAATTGAATCCGAAAAAGAGGGTCATGTTTACTCATATTGACTACCTACACTCCAAAACAACACGAGAGATTATTGGCGCGTAGTGTACTCGATTCTTATGACTTCGCCAAAGGCCCGAGTAAAGCGTGAGTAGCAATAATTAGTTCTTCTGCTGAGTCAGCTAAAATAGCATTAACGGCAAAGCCTTGAACATAACTGGTCAATTGCAGCGCTGTTGACTCGATGTTTACCGATGAATGTAACTCATCGGCGCGCTGCGCTTGTTCAAGGCAGCCGATAAACGCAAGCTGGAGGTTATCGAGATAATGTCGACCTCGGGAACGGATTTCGTCGTCATCATTGCCCAGTTCCGTTACGCAGTTAATCAGTAAGCAGCCGCGCCCTTGGATAAGAGAGATGTAACGTTCAAAAAAGCCATTAATAGAAGCTAGCCCTTGGTGAGATTCCAATTCGGCAACAACAGGGCTTAATTCTGTGGTGTGATAGTGATCAAGTACGCGGTAAAGAAACGTTTGCTTGCTGCCAAACTCCAAATAAAAAGCACGGCGATTAAAGTCGGTGCGGGCAATAATTTCATCCATAATGGCACTGTGAAAACTGTGCTCAAGGAAGATATCAATTGCTTGAGAAAGAATGACTTCTACATTGTACAGGGCTACGCGCGGCATAATACGCTTATCGTTATTAAGAACTTGTATTCTTCAATGATAGCCGAATTACAGCAAAGCACAAAGAGAAAGAGCGGGCGATGATTATCTATCATTAGTGTCTTGGGGTAGTATGGCAACAGAATAAAGATGATTGATGTGGTAACTATGCTTAAAAAACTCATGCTCGGAGGCTTATTGGCCCCGCTTTTAACATTTTCTATGGTTGGGGAGGCCCAACAACCGCCGACGTTCTCACCAGATACACAGCGAATCAAATCTCACCTATTTTTTCTGGCTGATGATTTACTGGAGGGGCGTGATACGGGATCTAGAGGGCATGAAATTGCAGCGCTCTATATTGCCACTGAGTTTGCGAAATATGGGTTAACGCCCATGGGTACTGACGGCTATCGGCAACAAGTTCCATTTCGAAAAGCAACCTTGGTGCAGTCTTCTCCTACGATGCAAGTAACCAATGGCGATGCATCGCTTTCTTTCACTTATCCGAAAGACTTTTTAACCGGTCCTGATTTATTGCGTGAGCAAACTCAACTACAAGGTGAGTTGGTGTTTGTAGGATACGGTATTGAAGCGCCAGAACTTAACCACAATGATTACGCAGACCTAGATGTAAAGGGTAAGGTGGTTGTGATGCTAGCGGGTAAGCCTGCTTCTTTTCCCAGTGAAGAAGGGGCACATTTTGCATCGGGTTATCAAAAATCCAAGTATGCGGCAGCGCATGGTGCGGTGGGCGTTATAACAATTTCTACGCCCCAAAATGAAAAAGTCCGCCCTTATCAAGGTCGCTTGAATTATATCCATACACCGAGAATGGCATGGCTGAATGAGGATAATATCCCTGCCAATACGTTTTCATCGTTGAAAGGCAGTGCATATTTAAGCATACCGGCGGCTGAACAGTTATTCGCCGAAGCTAAGGTAAGCCTTAGTGATATTTATGCTCAGTTAGATGAAGATATTGCTCCAGCTGGTTTTGTATTACCTGGTGTCATGTCGTTAACTAAAGCCAGTCAGCATAGCGAGGTTACGAGCCCCAATGTTGTGGGGATGATCGAAGGCTCCGACCCTAAGTTGAAAAACGAGTATATTGTGTTTTCTGCGCATTCAGACCACATTGGATTCGCCAAAACGGTAAAACAAGACAATATCAATAACGGCGCGATGGACAATGCTTCAGGGACTGCCGTCATGTTAGAAACCGCAAGGTTATTCAGTCAACTTCCGCAAAAGCCTAAACGCAGCATTTTATTTGTCTCAGTCACGGGCGAGGAAAAGGGTTTATTAGGCGCAGATTATTTCGCTCGTAACCCAACGGTACCTGCGAAATCCATGGTGGCTAACGTGAATCTCGATATGCCAATTCTTACGTATGAGTTTGCCGATGTCATCGCCTTTGGCGCTAATCACAGTGATTTGCAAGAGTCTGTGGCACAAGCGGCCGACAATGTTGGATTAAGCCTGAGCCCAGATCCTTGGCCCGAACAGGCACTGTTTACACGCTCTGACCACTATGCTTTTGTAAAGCAAGGTGTCCCTTCTGTCTTTCTGGTTCCAGGCTTAACAAGCGCAGACCCTAACGTAGATGGCAGTAAAGCATTTGGCGCGTTTTTAGCAACCCATTATCACATGCCGAGCGATGACATTAATCAGCCTTTCAATTGGCAAGCCGCGTATAATTTTGCCTTAGTGAATGCGCAAATTGGTTTCACATTGGCGAATCAGCAAAAACGGCCACAATGGAACGAAGGTGATTTCTTTGGCGAGACGTTTCGTCAGCAATAAAGAGATGGAATAGAAACAATAAAGCGCCGGTATCGGCGCTTTATTTGGGTGTTTAACTTAAGAAGGCGTGTTTAAAGCACAGCCATTGGTCATTGAATTGCTCAGTTGGTTTACGGGTAAAACCACTGCGAATAAATTGGTTAATTCGACCATCAGCATAGCTGATCAAGAGGTTTGCTAATACGGCTTCATCTGCAGAAAGTGTTTTACCTTCGCGTAACTTTCTCTCTCGAAGCACCTGTTTGAATTGTGTTTCTAATCGTTCAAACAATTTAGCAATGCGCAAACGCAAACGCTCTTGCTCACCCATTAATGCGTCGCCATTCAATATACGCGTAATGCCAGGGTTCTTTTCCGCAAAGCCTAAAATTAAATGCAAAATGAGTTGGCATCGTGCAATCGAATCTTTTTCTTCATTTAAAATGCGGTTAATGCGTGAAAACAAGGTTTCTTCAATAAACTCGATGAGGCCTTCAAACATTCTTGCTTTACTGGGAAAGTGTCGATAAAGCGCTGCTTCTGATACTCCCACTTTTTCTGCGAGTTTCGCCGTGGTAATACGTTGACCTTGGTTGCTTTCTAACATTCCCGCGAGGGCTTGTAGGATCTGCGCGCGACGATTCGGTTTTTTTACTGCAGGCATAAATTATTATTCCTCTGCAAACGGGTCTTCGCCCGCATTCCATGTTAAAGGTACTTAGCAAAGGTGGCGTGGTCACCACATTGGCTATTTATTTTTATTTTCAAATTGCTGTAACACAACAGCCATCAGAGCTTCAGCTAAACTCGACTTTGGTTGTGCAGGAAGTTGTGCTTCACCGTTCGCCCATAATACGTGAAGAGCATTGTGTTCGCTGTTAAAGCCTAATCCGTCAGCGGTAATGTCGTTAGCGGCGATCATGTCGATACCTTTAGCTTTTAACTTGTTCTTGGCGTAGGTTTCAACATGTTGGCTTTCTGCGGCAAACCCAACTGTAAATGGTGGGGAGGGTAATAGCGCAACTGATTTTAGAATATCAGGGTTTTTAACTAAAGTAAGTGTTAACTTATCTTTCTCTGATTGTTTCTTAATTTTATTTTCTGCAATTTCCGCGGCTCGATAATCTGCAACGGCAGCTGAGGCGATGAATATATCACACTCGGGCGCGAGTTTTATGACAGCGTCGTGCATTTCTTGTGCACTCAGTACGTTTATACGTTCACAGCGAGCGGGAGTACTGAGTGAAACAGGACCGCAGACAAGGGTAACTTTGGCGCCTAATACCGCGCAGGCTTGGGCTATTGCAAATCCCATTTTCCCTGAACTGTAATTACTAATATAACGCACAGGGTCGAGCGCTTCTCGCGTTGGCCCTGCTGTTATAACAACATGCTTATTCGCTAAAGGCTTACCGTGTTGTGCAAAAAGGTGTTCGACGATTTCCTCAGGTTCCAGCATTCTTCCTGGGCCAACATCGCCACATGCTTGCTCACCCGAAGCTGGGCCAATTATATGAACGCCATCTTGCAATAATTGTTGAATATTGCGTTGGGTTGCTGGTGCTCGCCACATTTGCTGGTTCATTGCTGGTGCAATAATTAGTTGGGCGGTGGTGGCTAAATAAAGGGTACTGAGCAAATCGTCGGCTAAGCCATGAGCGAACTTAGCGAGTATATTCGCCGTCGCGGGCGCGACCAAAAGGGTGTCAGCCCATTTGGCAAGCGCAATGTGGCCCATTCCGGCTTCGGCTTGTTCGTCAATTAAAAGTGTATGTACGGGGTAGCCCGAAACGGCCTGCAAAGAAAGTGGACTTACAAAATGCGTTGCCGATTCCGTCATTACAACACGCACATCTGCGCCTTGCGCTTTGAGTTTTCGTACGAGATCTGGGGTTTTGTAAGCTGCTATTCCACCAGTAATCGCTAGCAATATTCTTTGAGGCGTGTTCGTCATCTTTTTATGCTCAACAGATAAAACTCGTAAAGGTTATCACGACTTTATTATGGGAGGGTAGTTAAGGAGACAATCTGGCTTTGGGGTCAGTGTGTTTTATGTTCAGGAGCATTTAGCATAGTGAGGCAACTGAGGACGATTATGTTAAACCTATTACCAGATGAAGAAAGGCCACGAGAAAAGTTACTGGCGTATGGATGCGAAAGTCTTTCTGACGCAGAATTGCTCGCGATCCTTATTCGCACGGGAAACGGCGGGCGCTGCGCGCTAACGATTGCGCGTCATCTGCTAACTGAGTTTGGCTCCATAAGGGGAGTTGTGACGTCGAGTATTGATGAACTTTGTGCCATTCCCGGCGTAGGGGAAGCTAAATACGCTGAGCTGCAAGCTGCATTTGAAATTATTCGGCGCCATTTAAAGGAAGTGGTATCGCGGATAAATACATTTACTAATGCAGAAGCAGTAAAGCGCTTTTTAACCGCAAAATTAAGAGACCGGCAACAAGAAGTGTTTGCCATGCTAACACTCGATACGCAACATCGATTAATTGACTATCACGAGTTGTTTTTTGGCACCGTGAATGCCGCAGCAGTATACCCCAGAGAATTAGTGAAGCTGGCGTTAAAAATGAACGCCGCCGCGGTGATTTTGATCCACAACCATCCCTCAGGTGTGGCTGAACCCAGTGACGCTGATAAACGTATTACCAAAGACATCACACAGGCTATGCAAGTGATTGATATTCAGGTACTTGACCATTTCGTTGTGGGCGACAGTGAAATTGTATCATTTGCGCAAAGAGGCTGGATCTGAAACAATGATCATGAGCGATCCTGATGTGGGATCGTTTAATATCGTATTTTTTTACTCGCATTGATGCTGTATAAAAAACTCGCAAATTATACTTGGTCAACTATAGCTTTAGCTATTAAAATACTTTAGTATAAAGTTTGGTGGGTTTTCTTAAATGAAAGGATTAAACATGAAAAAAGCATTAGCTTCTTTGGTATTGGGTGCAGCCCTAGCGACGACTGCCAATGCTCAGGAACTAGCACAAGGTTCTAGTTCAACTGCATTTACTGTTGGCGGTATCGCTGGCGAAATCGTTGTTGGTGGTGCTGTTTTTGCAACATGGGCAGTAGGCGCAGCAACAAACAGTAACGGTAACATGGGTGGCCCAGACGGCGAACCTGTAATCGTATATTGTGCTGATGACACAGACGACGTGCTATTGAACGGTGAATGTGTTGGTACTACATCAACAGTAACTGTAACTGCATCTGGTACTGGTACTGCAACTAAAACTATTACAGTGCCTGTAACTTATACATACCTTCCAACGGTTGTTGAATAAACAATAATCGTTGTGTGTAAATGAAACACCCAGCTTGGTTCAAGCTGGGTGTTTTTATTTGTAAAGGATGAGAAACGGCGTCAATTACGCCAAAGTTTCGATATTCCGGTGAAATTTCTATTAAGCGTGGCAAAATCTTGCTAGCATTTTTGCTTTCACGTTTTACATCATGTAGTGCAAAAATGGACTTAAAATCTCTAGTAACTTTTATTGTTATTGGCGTGAGTAGCGTCACATTACAAGGCTGCTCGTCAACAACTCAAGCCTATTATGATTCCTTCATTCTTGCATTTTCTGCATCGGATGCTGAAGTCACCTTAGAGAAGGTGATGACATCACCCGTCGACTTGTTATCCGTAAAACACGGCGATCGAAAAATTGCCGTAATGGCGTTAGCTTATATCGAAGATGATGGATATAAGTGGGTGTCATCTGACCACGCTGTATTAGTCATTGACCACGGTGTAATTGTGCGGACAGCGGGCTTACCCATCGATCTGCTATATACCACCAATACCAACGCTAACCCGTTATCTTCAGTCACTCAGTTGTCTTCGCAATGGCAACGAACAGTCGATATTGAAGGTGAGCTGTCTGGGGTAAATATCTCGTCTCAATGGCGGGAAGATGGCGTTGAGCCGCTGAACGTGTTTGGTTTAGAAATTAACACAACTCGCGTTATTGAAACCGTCACCATGACGCCGAATGTTCCATTCATTACGTTGAATCAGACGTGGGAAAACAAATACCTTGTTGATAAAGCATCAGGCCAGGTGATTTATGCAGAACAGCGGTTTGCACCTGATACCGACCCCTTTACATTGACCTTCCTCAGTCGGGCATCACGACTGCTTAATTTTTCTGTAGTAGAAGGGTGATCATGCGCCATTATATTTTCATATGTTCATTGTTACTTGCGGTAGCGTTGCCAGCGAATGTTAGTGCAGCGGTTAATATACTGATTAATGACACTCGCTACGAATATACTCAGCCAGTGAGATTGGATCAGGTACTTGCTCCCGTTGCTGCTCAATCGCGTTGGTATTGGCCGGCTTCAGCGCTGTTTGATGTCAATCAGCAAGATGCCATTGCATTAAAATATACCGTACTCGCACAGATCGAGGCGTTATCAGCCGATTATCATGACGACTCCGAATTTTTAGCGGGTCTCAATTCTCTTCGAGAGCAAGTAAAGTCGTGGACGATATCACACCGTGTTCGCATCCCAATTGACTACGATGCAATTAGGCTAAACGTGTCGTTAAACCGAGAAATGTTAGCGGGCAGCTATCGTTTGATACTTACAACTCGCCCGCAAAAAGTGCAAGTGATTAGCGCATTTGGTGCTTATCGAGAAGCCTTATATAAACCTCAGAGAACGGCTGCAGACTATGCCGAACAATTTGCACTCCACTCACAATTAGATAAAGACTGGGCCTATGTGATATCGCCTGATGGTTTTGTTCGCAAAATTGGCATTGCGTATTGGAATAAGGAAGCGATTCAAATTATGCCAGGTAGTCAGATTTATTTTCCATTGAATACATCAATATTGAATAGTGATATTGAGGCGCTCAATCGCAATATTGCAAAACTAGCCGCAAATCGAGTGGTGGAGTGGTAAGTATGAATAAACTTTCTCCAATCGCTTTAGCTGTGAGTGCTAGCTTTGCTATTCCAACGTTTGCGGCCGAAGACGACATTATTGAAATACCGCATTATGCGGTAAATCCTTCGCAAATGGTGCAGGGCGGTGTAGGTATGATCCAGACGCCTACGTCGCGAATGATGCCCGAAGGTGGTTTTTCTGTTTCCTATACAGACAATGAAGAATATCGATTCTGGAACGTTAGCATGCAGCTGTTCCCGTGGATGGAAGCCACGGCCAGATATACAGATGTGCGAACGAAAAAATATAGCCAAGTCGAGAGCTTTAGTGGTGATCAAACCCTAAAAGATAAAGGCTTAGATGTGAAATTTCGATTGTGGCAAGAAAGTTTCTATTTGCCTGAAATTTCCGTTGGCTTCCGAGATTTTGGTGGCACCGGCTTTTTTGAAAGTGAATATGTCACAGCCAGTAAAGCATGGGGGCCGTTTGATTTCCACCTAGGCGCTGGTTGGGGATATTTGGGCACATCTGATGACGTGTCTAATCCGTTTTGCGAAATTCGAGAAAGCTATTGTGATCGTCCTTCAGGGTATTCCGGTAAAGGCGGAAAAATTGACTATCAGCATTTCTTTAAAGGGCCGATGGCAATTTTTGGTGGGATAGAGTACCAAACTCCTTGGGAGCCTCTGCGTTTAAAGCTTGAATACGAAGGCAACAACTACAGCCAAGATCGCGCGGGTGAATTGCAACAAGATAGCCGCTGGAACTTTGGTGCGGTTTATAAATACAACAACTTTGATTTTCATGCTAACTACCAGCGCGGCAATACCATTGGTTTTGGTGTGACTTATCACTTTAATCTACACACGATTTCTCAGGTGAAATTTGATGAAGAGCCGAGAGATATTAGTAAAGCTGTACCGCCTAAGACGGTAGATGATATTTATCGTGGCCGTTTGTACAAAGACCTTCACATGAAAGGTGGCTTTTTACTTAACGACACTGATATTAAAGAAGACGAAGCGGTATTTTATGGCGTACAACGCTTTTATCCGGATCAAAAAGATGCGATTAATCGCGTAGGGCGCATCCTTGCGTCTGAATTACCTGATTCAATTAAAACCTATCACCTAGTCGAAACCGGGGGGAATACCCCAATGGTTGATACGGTGATTGATGCGGATAAATTCAAAGCTGCAGCTACTTACCGTGGATTAGAGAGTGATGTAACTCAAACGTACTATCGCCAAGATGTGTCTGATGATATTTACGACGCTTTCGACCCAGTGAGAGAAGGTGGTATCTATTACTCAATGAGTACGTTCTGGGTACAGTCATTTGGTAACCCAGAAGACTTTTTCTTGTATCAAGGTGGATTGTCATTCCAGGCCGGCTATGAATTTAATAGCCAGTTTTCATTCCACAGCAACACGCGCTATACGTTGTTAGATAACTTCGATAAGTTTAATTTTAAGGTCGATCAGGAAGATTCGTCTTTGCACCGCGTGCGAACTTATGTGCGTGAATATGTGACTCGCAGCAATCTTGTTTCTGATTCGGCGTTTTTGCGTTGGGCAGACAGGGTTGACGATAATCTCTATGCACAAGTGTATGGGGGCTATCTCGAAACGATGTTTGCGGGTGTTGGTACCGAGTTTTTATACCGTGAAGTGGATAGCAACTGGGCTTTTGGTATCGACCTTAACTATGTAAAACAACGTTCGTATAAATCGACCTTTGGCTTAGATGATTATACCGCTTTAACAGGGCATGCTTCTGTGTATTGGCGTCCAGAATTTTTGCCGGACACTCGTATATCTCTAAGCGCGGGGCAGTTCTTGGCAAAAGATAAAGGTGTTAACATTGATTTTGCCAAACGCTTCGACAGCGGGATTGTAGTAGGGGCCTTTGCTGCCATAACGAATGTGTCTGCTGAAGAATATGGAGAAGGAAGTTTTACTAAAGGCTTCTATATTTCGATTCCATTTGATTTATTCGTGTTAAAATCAGCCAAAGGCCGAGGATATTTCCCTTGGGTACCTATTGCTCGTGATGGTGGCCAGGCACTTCGTCGCCCTGTCATGCTGATAGATACCACCGATTTACGTTCTCCCTTTATGAATTATTAAAGGGAAGAACAACCCGAAAGACAGTGGGGTAAGACTGTCTATTCGCGGGTGGATCGAGCAGGATCGCACAAAGATTCACCTTTTTGCGCATTTTTATTGAATTTGGATCTGAATTGCTGTATAAAATGCGCCCTCTTATTCGTAGGTATTCGTCAACTGACCCGATTGCCAAAAATGGTGGGTTCGGCTGGCGCGACAGTTATTGTTCTGGAGACAAATAGAATGTCAAGAGTATGTCAAGTAACAGGTAAGCGTCCTGCGGTTGGTAATAACCGTTCACACGCTAGAAACGCGACTCGTCGTCGCTTTTTGCCAAACCTTCAAACTCACCGTTTTTGGGTTGAAAGTGAAAACCGTTTTGTTAAATTACGCCTTACTCCTAAAGGTATGCGTATTATCGACAAAAAAGGTATTGATGCAGTATTAACTGACATCCGTGCCCGTGGTGAAAAAATCTAAGGAAGCCTAACAATGCGTGATAAAATTAAATTAGTTTCTTCAGCGGGTACAGGTTTCTTCTACACCACTGACAAAAACAAGCGTAACATGCCTGGTAAAATGGAGATCAAAAAATACGATCCCGTTGTACGTAAGCACGTTATGTTCAAAGAGGCAAAAATCAAGTAACAAAACTTGCTTTTGTCTCCAAGAAAGCCCGGCCCTTGCCGGGTTTTTTGCGTCTTGAGCGAATCTTGCCATCTGCATTATTCGCGTTACACTTGCCACTCTCGTGAATAATAGGTAGCGAAAGTGGTAAGCGTGTCTAAACGAACCGTAAATAACATCGTCATCTACGCCATGTTGCTGATGGTGTTTATGTTTAATATTGATAAATTTCTTCCCTCTGCGAAGCAAGCAGCCCTCACTCCCTTGTTACCTGATGATGCCTATGTGCTAAAAATTGACATGGACCAATACCGCCTTGAGCGTGTTGGCCAGAGTTGGCGCTGGAATATCACACCTGCAAAACATGGGGCAGCTTCACCCGAATCGCAACGCGCAGCATGGCAGCGCGCTAAACTATTGTCTGAAGCCTCTCCGAGTAACGATGTAAGCAATATTAACCCATACATCGCCGTGGTGTGGTTAGCGGGTGAGGGGACAGGTCGTGTTTATGCTATTTACCCCGGAGACACAACGTGGGTGTGTTATCAACAACAGTGGTTTAGCTTGCATCAAGCGACCCTGGAAGAACTATTGCCTTGGCTTGCCTTTGAGCCAATAACTACGAGTGGTGAGCATGCCTGAATTACCTGAAGTTGAAGTGAGCCGCCTAGGCATAACACCGTGGATGGAAGGCCAGAAAATCGCAAAAATTATTGTTCGCGACAAGCGCCTTCGTTGGCCCGTACCGGATGATATTCATCGCGCAGAGGGCTGTGTGATAACGCGTATTACGCGTAGAGCCAAGTATTTATTGCTCCATGTTGAGGGTGGTCAGATAGTCATGCATTTGGGTATGTCAGGAAAACTGCGAGTCATCGACAAACAAGTGCCTGTAATTAAACACGACCATATAGATATTGTATTAGATAACGGAAAATGCCTGCGATTTAATGACCCCAGACGTTTTGGCGCTTGTTTATGGCAACCTGAGGGTGAAGAGATTGCTTTAATGCAAAGTCTTGGCCCTGAGCCGCTCACTGATGATTTTGACGGTGCCAGATTGAGTGTCTTGGCGAAAGGCAAAAAGTCAGCGGTGAAAAATTTCATTATGGATAATCACGTTGTGGTGGGGGTCGGCAACATATACGCCAATGAAGCATTGTTCATGGCAGGCATTGACCCTCGAAGAGCCGCCGGTAGAGTAAGTGCTGAGCGATACAAGGTATTGGCAGAGGCAATTAAAAACGTATTGGCGAAAGCGATTAGCCAAGGAGGCACTACGCTGAAAGACTTTGCCCAGAGTGATGGCAACCCAGGGTATTTTGCCCAAGAACTACAAGTATACGGTAAAACAGGAAAACCTTGCCCCATATGCCATACCGACATTAAAAGTGTGACCATAGGGCAGCGCAATACGTTTTACTGCCCTTCTTGCCAACGTTAATGGCTTACGGATGCAAGCGCTTATCGAGGGCTTCTTTGACCACAGGGTGACAAAACTGACTCACGTCGCCCTTGTGTAACGCTACTTCTTTCACCAAGGTTGAAGAGATAAATGAGTTTTCTTCGGCTGGGGTCAAAAAGACACTCTCTAAATTAGGGTTTAGCCGGCGATTCATATTCGCTAATTGAAATTCGTATTCAAAATCAGACACTGCTCTGAGGCCACGAATGAGAAAGGTTGCACTTTGCTGCTTTGCGAAATCGGCCAACAAGCCCGTAAAGCCTTGCACTTCGACGTTGTCTAACTTTCCCGTAACTTCGGTTAACAAGGCAACGCGCTCTTCAAGAGAGAACAAGGGTTGCTTGCTGGGGTTCGCGGCAATGCCAACAATCACGTGGTTAAACATGCGTGCAGCGCGTTCGATAAGGTCTGCATGACCGTTGGTTACTGGATCAAACGTACCTGGGTAGATAGCTCGGGTGTGCATAATTCTGTCATTCAAAAATCATTTTAAAAACAGTAACGGGAATTACTCATAGATGCAATTTGAAAGGAGCATTCTGAGCGTACAAATATCTCAGTAAGCGATCCGCGTTACACGATTTACTATTCAGGTGACCGTGTTTTGGTAACCCAAAAGTAATGCCTGCCAGTCTTGAGGCCTGAAATGGTAGTGGGGATATTTGCCTAACTCTTTATTCAATGAACGTTGCAAACGTGCCAGATTTTGTGCCTTCCATTTGTCGCCTTGTCGAATACCGCATTTGTCAAAATCGATAATCCAAATTTTGTTGTCTGCGTCCATCATGATGTTATGAATATTGAGATCGTGATGGTAAACCTGTGCATTGTGTAATTGCGCGATCACTTCGCCGGTTTTATGCCACTGTTTCTCGTTAACCACATTGGCTAATAAGTATTGGTGTAAGTCTTGGGCATGAGGAATACGCAAACTCAATAAGTCGGCGGTGTACCAAGGGCCAATGCGAGTTACTTTACCTGCAACAGCGGTTGGAACCGGCAGCCCTTTACTAAGCATATAGCTGTGTAACGTGAGTTCTTGCCAAGGGCGGGTATTTTGTATGCCCGTAAAGACAAACTTGTCGCGACTTACATGGCGAATCAATCCACCACGTCGATATCGTCGGAGCACGAAATCAAAGCCTTGATGATGAATAAAGTGCGTTGTGCCTCTGCCATCTGCGCTACCCGTTATGCTCCCTTTTTCTTCCCAGTAGTCAATGTCGAACCATTGATCTGTAATAGACGACAGGGCCAACCCGTCGATAGGCATTGGTGTGCGTATTAAAGTCACGTGATTGGGTTCACGTGAAACGGCAGGCCGCATAGAATTTTCTCGACAATGACTTGTGTAATGCGTCAGATTGTAATGAAATTAGCGGCAATATTCAGTGGTCCGCAGGAAAATCTTTGTCAACTTCATACACTTTGCCTCAAAATGCGCAGCTTTGTTTACTCCGACTCTCAGCAATTGGTGATGTTTGTCACGCTACGGCAATGGTGCAACGTATCAGAAAGCATCGTCCCGATGTCGCTATTACGTGGGTGATAGGCAAAGTTGAATACCAGTTACTCAAAGGTCTTGAGGGCGTTGAATTTGTGGTATTCGATAAAAAGCAGGGCCGGGCAGGTGTAAAAGCGTTGAAGGCGGCGATAGGGCATATCAAGTTTGATGCGCTCTGCATGATGCAAGTTGCGCTGCGGGCAAATTGGGTTTCGCGCGTGATCAAAGCAAAAATTCGTCTAGGTTTTGACAAAGCGCGCAGCAAGGAAGGCCATAGTTTATTTATCAATCGCCGTGTAGATAAACAAGCATTTCCTCATGTACTTGAAGGCTTTATGGCGTTCGCCGACGCACTAGGCGTACCGGGAGACCATCAGCCACATTGGCATATGCCTGTCGCGCCATCAGATTATACCCAAGCGCATCAATTGCTTACCGACTTACAAGAATATGTAGTCTTGTGTCCCACGGCATCAAAAGCTGAGCGCAATTGGCTACCCGAGCGGTACGCCGCTGTGTGTGACTATTTAGCCGGTGAGAACATCCCTGTTGTGCTTTGCGGCGGGCCGGGCGAATTAGACCGAGACATGGCAACTGCCATCTTGGCCAAAACGCCTCACGTGAGTGTTAACCTCGTTGGACAAACCTCGCTTAAAGCGCAACTTGCTATTCTTGATAAAGCGCGCTGTGTTATCGCTCCTGATACTGGCCCAGCGCATATGGCGACAACCGTAGGTACGCCCGTTGTTGGGCTTTATGCTCATTCCAACCCACGCCGAACAGGGCCATATTTAAGCCAGCAGTTTGTGGTATCTGTGTATGATGAATGTGTTATCGAGCAGCATGGTAAAACATGGGACACATTGCCTTACGGAACACGGGTAAAAGGAGCCGAATTAATGCAAAAAATCTCTGTTGATGCAGTTATCGAGGCCATTGGGCTAGCTTTACATACTAATAAAACGGCAGTGAAATAGCCTAGGCTTTTTATATTAAATAGCCGATTTGACTAGCAAATTGGCAGATTTTTTCTACACTCTTTAGCAATGATTAACATAACGTTATAAACCGACTAAGTTTTCGCGTGCAGGTTGTGAAGGGAGTACACAATGCACAAGTATCTTGTTCAACTTATAGTTATTTCTCTCACGTTGAGTGTCTTTTGCACGTCGACAGGTGTTGCCGCGTCTCCCCAAATCATCGTTAATCAATCGGTAGATACCACAGCGTTATCGCGAACAGACTTGCGTTTGCTATTTGCCGGAAGACGCCAGTTTTGGGCTGACGGCACCAAAGTCACTGTTTTTGTGTTGCCAGCCAACACTGATGTCCATCGCAATTTTTGCGCCGATTTACTTGCCATGTACCCCTATCAACTTGAGCATATATGGCATCAAATTACCTACTCAGGATTGGGCGACAGCCCCATTATCGTAACCAACCAAAGAGAGTTGGTCGAACGTGTAAACACCACCAAAGGGGCTATTGGTTACGTTGCAAATAAACCCGGATGGGAGTCGATGAGCATCAAGTTTGTATCAATGGAGTTGGGTGGATGAAGAAAAGTATTCTCGTCTTAATGGTGGCATGGATGTTCATGAGCAACATAGGGGTAGCAGATGAATTTAGCTGGCATGGATTTATTAGCCAAGGGGTCACTCAATCTGTCGATACAGAATTTGTTACAGACAACGACGAGGTGAGTTTAGCCCTGACCGAGGCGGGTATTAATGGGCGCTACAGTTTGAAGCCAAACCTCAATGTGGTTGGTCAGGTTGTGTACCTCAATGGTGGTAACCGCTATCGAGAAGGGGCAAGGGTTGATTATCTCTTTGTTGATTGGGGCTTGCCTGAGTTTAACGATTGGCATGTTAACTTACACATTGGGCGCTATAAAAACCGCCATTGGCTGAGTTCAGCAACAAGAGATGTGCCACAGACTCGCAGTACAGCTGTGTTGCCTCAATCGATTTATTACGACGCAATTCGCGATGTTGCTCTGAGTAGTGATGGGTTGGATATTCAAGCGTCGCGGTACAGTGATGCCGGCAATTGGGAAGTGAATGTAAGTTACGGCCGCTCTCCCATTCCCAAAAGCGAAACGAAAGCGCTAGTAGGCCCAATGGCGCAAGGGCGTGTGCATCAAGACTATGTGCATCAAATGAGCGTGTTTTGGCAACCCCCTTCACTAAAATGGCTTGTTGGAGTGAGTTATCTCGACTCAACCTTTACTTATAAGCCGGCCGAAATCGATGGCTTGCTATACGGCGACAACTCAGTGAAACGCTATATGTTGTCGTTGCGTTATATGGCGGAAAAATGGGAACTGAGCAGCGAGTTGATCCAAGAAGACTTTTCATACCAAGGCCAATTTGCAAATGGGGTGGTATTTTCCAGTGATCGCATCGGCCAAGGTGGCTATGTGCAATGGCGATACTTTATCAAGCCCGAATTGGCTCTTTTGCTGCGATACGATACCCACGACAACGATAAAAATGACCGCCATGGCTATCAATTACAAGCATCGTCTTATGACACCATTCCTCGGTATTACGGGTTCATGGATATGGGAACGGTTGGGCTTAGCTGGCAGTTTGCATCTAATTGGAAAGTGTACGGTGAATATTCTCGCACGCACGGGGCGGGGCGTTTAAAGCAAGTGCTGACGCCTGACAGCCTAGTGCAGGCGGAAGAATACTGGCATATGTGGTCTGTACAAGTAATGTATTGGTTCTAATGAAGAGAAAATTTATCTCTTTGAGCAGTAAAGTCATGGTGGTGATGGTCTGTCTCATGTTGCTTTTTTTCTTGGCACTAGGGGGCTTGTTAATTGCTCATGGTGAACAACAGACAGCGCGAGCATATCAGTCTATTCAACAGCAGCATCAAGCCCGATATCAATTTATCGTCGAAACCTTTGCCAGCCGTTTGGTGATTTGGGCCGAGAGCGTGACGCACTTCTTACGTGACGATGAACGGTTGGAGTTAAAGCTCGAACAAGCGACGTTTTTTCAGCAATTTCATTGGCAGATAGAACAAAGCTGGCTGATATTAGACGACGACACCGTTTCTTATGGTGATGAACTTATCTTAAACGCCAATGACTGGCAGCAAATATCCTTAACGCGATTACAACTCCAGCCAACTTATCGCATTGATTGCCTGAGTGGAGCTTGTTATTTCGTTGTGGGTTTACCGGTTAGAAAATCGAAAGACACCCATGCCATCTATCTAATGCGCTCTTCAATGCAGGAAATCCTCGCGCTTTTAGGTAAAGCGGCTCAATCGCGGGTGGCATTGGTTGATGTAGATACCGACGAAAAACAACACGTGCAGGTGAACCTTATTGGTGAAGTTAATCACGAATTAGAGACGTTTTATGACAGTATTATGCGTAAAGTTAATCGTCAAAACACATCAACCTTGTACAGCACAGGAATGAATGTAAAAGACGGAGATGCTTCCTACCACGTGATGCTGATGCCATTAGCTGGCAGCAAAATCGATATTTTTTCGTTAAGCGAAGCGCAGGGATATTACATTCTTGTGGTCGATGACGTCACGGAACTTGCTAACACAGCCAAGCGTAACCAGCTGTCTATCATTATTGCCGCCTTGGTTCTGTTTGTTGTATTTAGTGTGAGTATTTATTTGCTGCTACACCGCTATGGCAAAAAATTAATGACGCTAAGTCGTCGTTTGCCCCTGTTGGCAAAGCGTGAATACGACGCGTTTCGCACGCATCAAATCCACAACAAACCCAAACCACCGACCTTTCACGACGAATTAGATATTTTAGAAAGTGCAGCAGACGACCTCGCACTACAGCTCGAAGCCTTGGATTATCGCGTAGAGCAGCACACCGCCAAACTAGAAAAACTGGCGATGTTCGATGCACTAACAGGCTTGCCCAATCGCAATGCGCTAACACAAAAATTAGAACGTCTCATCGCTGAGTTGTCACAGCAGAATGAAGCGATTGCCTTACTGTTTGTCGACCTCGATGACTTTAAAAAAGTCAACGATAGCTATGGTCACGACGTGGGTGATAAGTTGTTGTTTAATGCCTCTAAACGCATGACATCTGTGATCACTGAAGGGCAAATTGTTGCTCGTTTTGGCGGTGACGAATTTGTTGTGGTACTTGCACAATCTGTCACTCGCGAACGCGTAGAAATGTATCTGCATAGCTTATTGAACAAATTCAATGAGCCGGTAAAAATCGATACGTTCAGCTTTTACATGTCTTTGAGTGTGGGTGTGGCCATTTCACCCGCAACGGCAGTGACTACGAGTGACTTATTACGTCATGCCGACATTGCCATGTATGAGGCGAAAAAACGTCAAGGGTCTTCATATCGCATCTTCGATAGCACGATGAACAGAAAAGTCATGCAGAAGGTTGAGATAGAAAGTGAGGCCAGAATTGCACTGAGAGAAAACCACTTCTTTTTAGCATTGCAGCCACAGCTCTCATTACACGATCACAAACTCGTTGGATTTGAAGCTTTAATTCGTTGGCAACATCCGCAAAAAGGGTTAATCCCTCCCGGTGATTTTATTCCTGCATTGGAAAACACTGCGTTTATGGTGCAATTGGATTTCTGGGTGTTGGAGCGAGGTATTCAGCTTCTCAATGCCCTCGACATCAACGGCTATCACGACGTTAAATTAGCGGTAAACATCTCAGCGTCGCAATTTGTGGATATAAATTTAATCGAGTTTTTAACCACCAAATTGAAGCAGTATCAGGTTAATCCAGCCCTAATAGAGTTAGAGTTAACTGAAACAGCCCTAGTTGCAGATATAGAGCGTACCACTAAGGTGATGAGTGAAATTAGAGCCTTGGGATGCCAAATCGCCATTGACGATTTTGGTACCGGTTATTCATCGCTGAGCTATTTAAAGTCGATCCCCGCTGACCTCGTGAAAATTGACCGTTCGTTTATCGCCGATATGATGCAAAGCGACAATAACAACAGCATAGTTGCCTCGACTATTAAAATGGTCAAAAGTATGGGGCTGAGTGTGATAGCAGAAGGCATTGAGACCAAAGCACAGTACGCTCGTCTAATCGAGTTTGAGTGTGACTACGGTCAAGGCTATCTTATGGGTAAACCCATTCCCGAAAAGCAGTTGTGGCAAACCTTAGCAACCCATTGCCAGCAAAACACCTGGCGTTTTTAGGTTTAGAGAGGTTTTGCTCAAAAGGTGTGCTGAATTGTTTACACCCATTGGCTTTGGTACGACAACCCTTTAGTTATCAGCGCTATACCCTATAGCACTGCTCAATTACAATATGCGCCTTTTATTGGCTACGGAGAAAAGCATGTCGAACGCTTTTATTTCTCACCTCCAGGCAGAAATAACTTCAATTAAAAATGATGGCCTGTACAAACATGAGCGCGTCATTGCCTCTCAGCAACAAGCAGATATTGCGACTGCTCAAGGTGACCAAGTACTCAACTTTTGTGCAAATAATTACTTGGGTTTAGCGAACGACCCTGCATTGGTTGAAGCGGCAAAATCGGGGCTAGATTCCCACGGATTTGGTATGGCTTCAGTACGCTTTATTTGCGGTACGCAAGATATTCACAAACAACTCGAACAAAAAATCAGTCAATTCTTGGGTACGGAAGATACCATTTTGTATCCTTCTTGTTTCGATGCTAACGGCGGTTTATTCGAAACCTTACTTGGGCCAGAAGACGCTATCGTTTCAGATGCTCTGAACCATGCCAGTATTATTGATGGTGTACGTTTATGTAAGGCAAAACGCTATCGCTATGCGAACAACGATATGGCTGCGCTTGAACAACAGCTAAAACAAGCTCGTGAAGACGGTGCTCGTTTTATTGTGATCGCAACCGATGGTGTGTTCTCAATGGACGGTGTGATCGCAAACCTGAAAGGTGTGTGCGACCTTGCTGATAAATACGACGCTATGGTGATGGTGGATGATTGCCATGCAACGGGGTTTTTAGGTGAAAACGGCCGTGGTAGCCATGAATATTGTGATGTTATGGGGCGCGTTGACATTATCACAGGCACATTGGGTAAAGCCTTAGGCGGTGCTTCTGGCGGTTATACCTCAGGCAAAAAAGAAGTGGTTGAATTACTGCGCCAGCGTTCACGCCCTTATTTGTTCTCTAATTCCGTTGCGCCTCCCATTGTTTCTGCATCATTAAAAGTCTTTGAAATGATGGAACAAGGCGAAGCCTTACGTGCTGCGTTGTGGCGTAATGCCAAACATTTCCGTCAACGCATGGAAGAGGCGGGTTTTACGCTCTGCGGTAAAGACCACCCAATCATTCCTGTGATGTTAGGCGATGCTAAAGTGGCTGCTGAAATGGCCGACCGCTTACTTACCAAAGGTATTTACGTAATTGGGTTCTCATACCCTGTGGTACCAAAAGGCCAAGCGCGTATCCGTACTCAAATGTCTGCGGGTCATACACTTGAACAAGTAGACAAAGCTGTTGATGCTTTCATTGAAGTTGGTAAAGAAATGGGAGTGATCGCGTGAAGTCATTAGCGAAAACCCAACGCGAAAAAGGCATTTGGTGTGTCGATACGCCAGAGCCTGAAATGGGTCACAACGACCTTCTGATTAAAATTCGTAAAACCGCTATTTGCGGCACAGACATGCATATTTATAACTGGGACGAATGGTCGCAAAATACCATCCCCGTGCCTATGGTTGTAGGCCATGAGTATGTTGGCGAAGTTGTCGCAATGGGCCAAGAAGTGCAAGGTTTCAACGTGGGTGACCGCGTGTCGGGTGAAGGGCATATTACTTGTGGTCACTGCCGAAACTGTCGAGCGGGACGCCGTCATTTATGCCGCAATACAGAAGGTGTTGGGGTTAATCGCCCAGGCGCATTTGCGGAATATTTAGTTATTCCCGCTTTTAACGCGTTTAAGATCCCAGACAATATTAGCGACGATTTAGCGTCAATCTTCGACCCATTTGGTAACGCGGTTCACACAGCGTTGTCGTATGACTTAGTGGGTGAAGACGTATTAATTACTGGTGCAGGCCCCATTGGCATTATGGCCGCAGCTGTGGCTCGTCATGTGGGCGCGCGACATGTTGTTATTACCGACGTTAACCCGTATCGATTGGCGTTGGCCGAGAAAATGGGCGCGTCTAAAGCCGTTAATGTTAGTACGACTAGCTTGAAAGACGTCATGAACGACCTTGGCATGACCGAGGGGTTTGACGTAGGCTTGGAAATGTCTGGCGTCCCTGTTGCGTTTCGCGATATGCTGAATAACATGAACAACGGCGGTAAAGTGGCCATGTTGGGGATTCCACCTCAAGATGTCGCTATCGACTGGAACCAAGTGATATTTAAAGGCCTGACCATTAAAGGTATTTACGGCCGTGAAATGTTTGAAACTTGGTACAAGATGGCAAGCTTGCTGCAGAGTGGTCTGGATTTGTCGCCTATCATCACGCATCAATTCAACATTGATGACTTCCAGCAAGGGTTTGATGTTATGGGGTCGGGTAATTCGGGCAAAGTCATTCTCGATTGGACAAAGTAAAAAATTATGGCGCAATTTGAACATATTAGTGTGGCAGAGGTGGCAGAGAAGCTAGCAGATTTGGCGGTGGTGG
The DNA here is from genome assembly GCF_056161325.1 of Alteromonas sp. ABE4_545. Classification (NCBI taxonomy): domain Bacteria; kingdom Pseudomonadati; phylum Pseudomonadota; class Gammaproteobacteria; order Alteromonadales; family Alteromonadaceae; genus Alteromonas; species Alteromonas sp. ABE4_545. The sequence goes on along the minus strand of NZ_JBSWYY010000018.1, from coordinate 58,637 downwards.
ATATTCGCGACCCTAATTCGTTTCATGCGGGTCACATTGAAGGCGCGTTTCATTTGAATAATGATACGGTTGCCGAATTTATGTCGCAAACGCCCAAAGACAAGCCTGTTGCTGTGGTGTGTTATCACGGTGTAAGCAGTCAACAAGCGGCTCAGTTTCTTGTTGAACAAGGCTACGAAGCTGTGTTCAGTATGGATGGTGGCTTCGAAGCTTGGAAACAATCAATGCCAATTAGCCAAGACTAATTCGCGATGGCTGTATCTATTGTCGGTTTTAAACAAGAGCGTTTTGCGCTCTTGTTAGCCAATTATTTAGAGCAACAAGGGTATGCGGTAAGCGTTGAACGAGAAGGGGAGTTTTTTCGTATTTCAGCCCCTGAAGACGCCGATATTGTTACTATTACCGCCATTTGCGAAGCTTTCATCAAGCAGCCTAACGACCCCAAATACCAGCAAGCCGCTTGGACCACAGAAAAGCAAGTCACGCTAAGCCAAACCAACAAGTTCTCTTTTAGCCAAGTCAGCGCGTGGTTTTCTGGGGCGCCGCTCACCCTAGTGATGTTGTTGCTGTGCGCAGGAGTTTATCTTGCTTCAATTGTGGGCGCATGGCCTACCATTGCACAAAGCTTACGGATATTTCCGCTTTCCCAATTAGCTGAAAGTCATGAGTGGTGGCGCTTAATAACACCAGCCTTCATTCACTTCTCCATACTTCATGTTGTGTTTAACCTATTGTGGTGGACGGTACTCGGTAAGCAAATAGAACGGACGCTGGGAACGACCATGTTGTTTGTTGTTTTTGCGGTTTCCGCATTGGCATCTAATGTGGCGCAATTACAAATAAATGGCCCCAACTTTGGTGGCTTGTCGGGAGTGGTTTACGCACAAATGGGGTTTGTTTGGATTTGCGGTTGGCTACGTCCCCAATGGGGGTTGATGTTACCTAAGCCAATCATCGGCTTTATGCTGTTTTGGTTGGTAATGGGCTATGCGGATATTTTATGGGTGAGCATGGCGAATACCGCTCACACCATTGGGTTAGTATCGGGCTGTGCATTGGCTGCAATATTGGCAACAGTTTACCAGCCCAAACGCGTTTAACCGTGGTAGAGGTATTTTGTGAAAATGACATCTTTCACAATTTCTGCACCCGTTTCCAGTTTCAGTTGTTCTTGAATCGCTTTAAGAATAGCCAGACGGATATCTTCGCGCCCGGTTAACGATTTCACTTTGTCCTGTGGTTGGCGGCCAAAAATTTCGATAGCAGTAGCTCGCAGCAAAGGCATGTGATGCTCTGCAATTTCAAGTTGATCAACATCGTTGATCATCAGCTCCACGGTCACACGTACATAACCGAGCTTTTTGGCGTTAGAGCCCAAATAATTGGTCACAATATCGGGTTCTAAGCCCAAGTAAGCGTAGTTATTTGTGCCTTGAGCGGCAGCCGTAGAAGCCCAGCTCAATGAGCCCAAAGTTAACAACAAAACTGAAATCCATCGAGCGAAAAGCTTCATGATGTCAAGCGCCTTGATTTTAATGCAATATTCTTTATGTACAGTGTAGCAAATTTAATTGAGAAATCGCTAATAAGATCTTTGCGCAGGATCACTGATATGGGTAAAGTGGCGTCTGATTGGCGATAAGGTCAATTTACGAAAGGAGAAAGTGCGTTTTGTATTCTGATATTCGGTTTCCTCAGGGCCTTGATGTTGAATGGCAACCTGCAGAAAGCGTCAATCTTGAAGCCGGCACCCTCAAACAGTGGCTACTGAATACAGGTTCACTGACTGATAGACTTCAAGCTCAATGCCAACACTTTTCATTGCAAAAAATTGGTCAGGGAAATGCGCCATTACTCGCTCAAGAGTTAGATAACTTGTCAAACCCAAGTGAGGTGCAATACGATGTGCGTGAAGTGGTATTACTCGGCGATGGCCAGCCTTGGGTCTATGCGCGTTCGGTCATTCCGCAAGCACTGACAGAGGCTGCACTTAAGGCACTTGGCACTACGCCATTGGGTAAGTTTTTGTTCAACGACAGCCGATTTGAGCGTTCTTCCTTTGAGCTTTGCTGTATTGAGCCTCATCAGTCGATCAATCATATTATTGATAAACCCACACAAGCATTGTGGGGGCGTCGTTCTCGATTTTACTATCAACAATTTTGTATGAGTGTGGCTGAGGTATTTTTGCCTGGTTCGCCTGCTTATGCTGGGTAACGATATGACTTTGCGTTTATCTTTTTCACAAGCCCCCCACTATTACCGCTTAATGCGTCTTGACCGCCCTATCGGCATTTACTTATTGCTGTGGCCCACATTATGGGCGGTGTTAATGGCGAGTAACGGGCACCCCAGTGTGGGGCTAACACTCATTTTTGTTGCTGGGGTAGTTGTGATGCGCTCTGCGGGATGTGTGATCAACGACTATGCAGACAGACATTTCGACGGCAGCGTAAAACGCACTAAGCAACGGCCAATTGTTGCTGGTGATGTGCACCCCAAAGAGGCGCTCCAGTTGTTTGCGCTAATGGTACTTGTTGCATTTGGTTTAGTGCTGTTACTCAACTGGCAAACGATTGCGTTGTCGTTTGTGGCACTAGGGTTGGCGGCGTGCTACCCCTTTATGAAACGCATTACACACTTGCCTCAATTTGTGTTGGGAGCGGCTTACAGCTTTGCTATTCCTATGGCGATTATGGCGACCAACGCCACTATTCCATGGTGGGGTTGGGGGTTATTTATCGCCAACTTATTGTGGACGGTAGCTTACGATACGATGTACGCCATGGTTGACCGCGACGACGACATTCAAATAGGTGTTAAGTCTACTGCTCGGCTATTTGGGCAGCACGACAAGCTCATTATTGGCTTATTACAGCTAGGGGTGTTGATTATACTGGTTTGGGTTTTCCAGCGTTTAGATTTGGGTGTAGCTGCTTATGCAGGGCTCGTGGGGATGGCGGGCTTTTTCCTGTACGAACAGTGGTTAATTCGAGACCGCGAACGAGACCCTTGCTTTCACGCTTTTCTCAACAACCATTATGCAGGGTTAGCCGTACTCCTTGGGTTAGCCGCCCATTATTGGTGGCCATAACACCTGCTATCACGAGAGCATCAAAAGCAGTGATGCTCTCTTGGCTGGTAACCGCACTTATTTATCCTGCGCTTCCAGTTTCGCTAATCGGCTTTCCAGGGCTTCTAGTTTTTCGCGTGTGCGAATAAGCACCTGACTTTGAATATCAAACTCTTCGCGGGTTACAACATCTAGCTTGCTCAGTTGCGCTTGCAGCACTTGTTTCATTTTACTTTCGGCTTCTTCTGCGACATTTTTCACGCCACTTGGCAAAGCGTCGGCAAGCTGTTTAGCGATTTCTTCGAGCTTTTTGGGGTCTAACATGGTCTTTCCTGCATTTCCTGAGTAAGTTAGCATTCTACATACTAACGGGGGAATCTTAACGTTATTATTAACCCTTACGCGATCATCACGCAATTGGTTTGGTGTTTTACGGGCTTTTCTATACACTGCGCGCCTGTATCAAGAGGTATTTAAATGAAGCTCAATCCCGCACAAGAATCTGCTGTGACATTTGTTTCTGGCCCATGCTTAGTATTGGCTGGCGCAGGCAGTGGTAAAACCCGTGTAATTACAAACAAAATCGCCTACATGGTGCGTGAGTGTGGCTATATGGCACGCCATATCGCGGCGGTCACTTTTACCAACAAAGCAGCGCGGGAAATGAAAGAGCGTGTGGGACAAACGCTTGGTAAACAAGAAGCGAAAGGGTTGAAGGTGTCTACCTTCCATACGTTGGGCTTAAATATCATTAAATCAGAAGTGAAAGCGCTGGGTTTAAAAGCGGGCTTTTCCTTGTTTGACGACAAAGACGCCATGGCGTTGTTAACTGATTTAACCGCCGACACCCTTGATGGCGATAAAGACCAACTGCAATTGCTGCAGAGCTGTATTTCCAACTGGAAAAACGACTTGTTGTTACCAGAGGCACTACTGAAACAAGCGATTAGCCCTGGCGAGCGCGATTTTGCCTTGGTCTATCAGCAATACCAAAATCACTTAAAAGCGTACAACGCTCTTGATTTTGACGACCTTATTCTGTTGCCCACGTTGTTGTTGAAGTCTAATCAGCAAGCCCGTGAAAAATGGCAAAACAAAATTCGTTACCTGCTGGTGGACGAATACCAAGACACCAACACCAGCCAATATGAACTGGTTAAACTCTTGGTTGGCGAGCGGGCGCGTTTTACCGTGGTTGGCGACGACGACCAGTCTATTTATTCTTGGCGTGGTGCTCGCCCGCAAAATTTGCACTTGCTCCAACAAGACTTCCCGCGCCTAAAAGTCATTAAGCTTGAGCAGAACTATCGCTCGTCAGGCCGTATACTGCATTGCGCTAATATTCTTATTCAAAACAACCCGCATTTGTTTGATAAAAAACTGTATTCTGAACTCGGCTATGGTGAGCCTTTAAAAGTCCTCATGGCTAAAAATGAAGAGCACGAAGCCGAGCGTGTGGTTGCTGAGCTCATTGCACACAAGTTTATGCAGAATACATCTTTTAAAGACTATGCAATCTTGTATCGCGGAAACCATCAGAGCAGACTCTTCGAAAAGCTGTTAATGAGTAACCGTATTCCTTACAAGATAAGTGGAGGCATGTCGTTCTTTGGCCGAGCAGAAGTCAAAGATATCATGGCTTACTTGCGTGTGTTGGTGAACCAAGACGACGACAATGCGCTGTTGCGCATCATCAATACTCCCACCAGAGGCATTGGCCGCGCAACATTAGAAAAACTCGGTAATTTTGCTAATGAGCTGGGTGTGTCTATGTTTGAAGCCGCCTGTGATGATCGCTTGAGTGGCGTGTTGTCAGGCACTGCGTATTTGTCGGTGAGTAATTTTGCGCGTTGGATGGTGGAGCTGTCTGACCAAGCGGTACGTGGCGATACTATTGCCGCATTGCGAGGCATGATCAGGGCCATGGGGTACGAAGAGTGGCTCTACGAGCACAGTAGTAGCCCTAAGGCGGCAGAAATGGCGATGGCCAACGTAAGTACGCTGTTTGGTTGGATAACCGATATGCTAGAGGGTAACGAACTAGACGCCCCTATGACCTTACAAGAGGTGGTAAACCGCCTTATTCTGCGCGACATGATGGAACGGGGCGAAGAAGATAGCGAGGCCGACCAAGTGCAGTTAATGACACTGCATGCGTCAAAAGGGCTTGAATTCCCCTATGTGTTCTTGGTTGGAATGGAAGAAGGCTTACTGCCTCACCAAAGCAGCATTGATGAAGACAATGTGGATGAAGAGCGCCGTTTGGCTTATGTTGGAATAACGCGGGCGCAAAAAGAATTAATATTCTCATTAGCGCGAGAACGACGCCAATTTGGCGAAGTGCTAAATCCAGAGCCCAGCCGTTTTTTGTATGAGTTGCCTCAAGATGATTTGGTTTGGGAAAACAAAAAACAAAAAGAAAGTGCGGAAGTGCGTCAGCAAAAAGGGCAGGCGAGTATTGCTAATTTACGCAGTATGCTGGGGCAAAATAAGTCGTAGTTTATCCTACGCGACTAATTGTTTCGCTTGAGATGTTCGTTGCACGGCCTATGTATTTACCCTGAACATAACGACAACCAATGTCTTGCAGCGCTTCGAGTTGTGCTGGGCCGTCTACGCCTTCTGCAATCACTGCAAACTTGAGGTGTTCTGCCACCAGCATAACAGACTGGATCAGCTTAGCATTGCGTTGCGAGCGTGGTAGCGACTTCACAAAGCGGTGATCGATTTTAATAAAATCAAAGGGGTAGGAGAATAAATAACTCAACGACGCCAAACCGCTACCAAAGTTGTCGAGTACCAGAGTTACCCCTGCACGTTTTAGCTTCTTAATTGCCGGTAAAATATATTGTGAGCGTCGGTTTAAGTCGTTTTCATCAAATTCAAAAACAAGTTGCTCGGGAGACACCTTAGTAGAAAGCATAATGTCGAGCATTTTGGCAACGTGGGCATTTTGCAAAAGGTGATTGATCGACACGTTAACGGCAATTTTCTCGTCGCGCATCACGTGATTTTGGTTTTTCCATTCACTGATAAGCTCGCACGCTTTAGCTAATTGGAATAAATCAAAATCCAGGGTTAAACCACTCTGCTCCGCGACTTCTCTAAACTGTTCACGGGGGACTTTGCCCAGAGTTGGATGCTCCCAACGAATATACATTTCGTGGTATATCGCCTTTTCTGATACATGGTCGACGGCGGGCTGCAAATAGCATTCAAACTCTTTGTCGCGAAGGGCGCGTCGGAATTCATTTTCCAATTCCAACTCCTCCAACAAGCGCTCGCGCATACTTTTGTCGAACATAACAAAACGTCCGCGGCCAAGTGTTTTGGCTTGGTACATCGCGGCATCGGCGTCACGCAAAACTTCTTCAGCGCTTTGGTAGTATGGCTCTAAGTGAGTAATCCCGATACTGGCTCCCGAGTACATTTCTTTGTCTTCGAGTAAAAAGGGAGCTGCGATAGACTCAATAATGCGGGCTGCTACTTCTTCTACGTCGGCATGACTTTCGAAATTATCTAGCAACAATACGAACTCATCGCCACCTAATCGCGCCAACAAATCATGGCCGCGAATACACAGTGAAATACGTTTAGCCACTTCGATTAAGAACTCATCACCTGCGTGGTGGCCTAAGGTATCGTTAATGACCTTAAATCTGTCTAAATCGATAAATAGTACGGCAAACAAGTTCTCTGCGTAGCGCTGTTTATTGGCAATCGCTAATTCGAGTCGGCTGGTAAACATGGCGCGATTTGGCAGGTTTGTCAGCGTGTCGTGGTGAGCGTCGTGAATGAGCTTTAGCTCAATTTCTTTACGCTCTTCTATTTGCTCTTTTAAAAACTGGTTGGCTTTATCTAGCTCTTCGGTACGAGCTTGTACGCGTTGTTCAAGTTGTTGATTATAAGCCTGAATTGCTTCAGTGCTGCGTTTACGCTCCATCGCAACCGCAATGTGGTGCGATACAAACCGCAATAGCTCTAAATCTCTGGCATTGTATTTTGCAAATTTGCCATAGGTTTGCACGGCAATAACACCCGATATTTCGCCCTTAACAACTAAAGGTGAACCGAGCCAAGAGTTCGCATTCTGGAGCATTGCTTGTGCCACAGAAACATCAATTTGGCCTTCTTCCGCCAAAGACAACACGCGAGGGGGGTTAATTAGTTCAGCTTGGCCAGAGCGCAATACCAGCTCGGTTAAACCCAAGCCAATCTCCCGTTTAACGGGGTAGGGGTTTTGAGTATCGCTAAAATAGGGAAATTCTAAGTGAGTGCCATCTTCAGACACCGTTGAAATATAACAGTTAGGTGCGCTGATAAGGCGGGCTAGAATATCATGGAGATGCTTATAAAATGCATCCATATCGCCTTCCAGCGTTGCCGCTAGTTCAGATATTTCAAACAAAGCTTGTTGAAGCGACTCGACCTTCTGACGCTCAAGAATTTCTTCTTGTAGCTCGTCATTCATCTTACGTAATTGTCGTGTGCGCTCTCTAATGGTGTTTTCGGTTAACTCGCGACTCTTTACCCGATCAACCGTAGTCACAATGTGTTGCGACACAAACAAGAGCACTTCAAGGTCTTCGCGGCTGTAGCTTACTCGCTCGTCATATGACTGCACAACCATTGCGCCAATCACCTGACTACCGCGTTTAAGCGGCACACCGATCAATTGGTGTGGATGCGAGCCTACCAGCCTAATTTTGTGTTCTTCGCAGAATCTATCTTTGCTTTTGCGCTCAAAAAATACTTCTCTACCTGTGCGTAAAATAAACCCTGTAATACCGTCTTTAATCTGATCTGCCGGCGTTTGTTTAAGAAGCTGTTCGTCGTACTCATCAACGAAGTAGGCAAAATCGACTAACTCTTTAGCTGAATCGTAAAAGGCAACAAAGAAATTATCAGCATTCATGAAATCGCCAATGATTTCATGAATGGCTGGATACAGGTTAGGCAGGTTGCTAATAGAACTGGACAGTTCAGAGATGTCAAAGAGTGCTTTTTGCACTCGCTCAGCGCGCTTGTATTTGTCTGTGAGTTGCTGAAGTTGCGGAATTAGCTCACGCAATTCTTCTTCAGACAATTCATATTGCTGCGATGATGACATTGTTATTATTAGTGCAACTGAGAATGAACAAAAAAGGTAATTCGCTAAACTACCTTATTCACGAATAAAAAACTACCTTTTCGGTTATTTAACCACCAAACGAGGGTTAAATTCCTTCCATCATATATTCGATAGCGGCTTTAATATCGTCGTCGCTGCATTTCATGCACGTGCCCTTTGGTGGCATGGCGTTGAAGCCATTAATGGCATTTTTCCACAAGCCATCAAAGCCCCGTTCATCTAATCGCGGTTGCCAATCAGCGGCATCGTGAAGTTTAGGTGCGCCCAATACGCCCGCTTGGTGACACGCCACACAGGCATTATTAAAAATGTCTTCTCCCGACATAGCCACATTCGCGGCTTGCGCTTGGGCTCCCGCAATGTGTACCGAACCAACAGGCTTAATTCTTTCTTTAATTGCTTCGTCTGTCATTTCTTGAGCTTGAACAGCAAAAATTGCGAGTGCAGCTACCAATAAACCCAACCACGTTTTTACTTTCACGGCTTTCTCCAGGCAATATATGTCGACGGTGAAATGGTCACCGCTTTGATTATAATAGTTAATATAGACGCTACAAGCATTTGAGCCTAATTACCTACAAAAAGTAGGTTTAATTCGGCGTTTATTTGATCAAAAACAGGTAATGCTGAACTGATTAAGCAATAAATGAGTTGAACCCAAGTGTGACGCTCAGTATCATACGCCGCGTCTGTGATTGTGCTCGTTATTAATCAGTACTTTGGCAGCATTCATCAAAGCACCCGTAGCTCAGCTGGATAGAGCGTTGCCCTCCGGAGGCAAAGGTCATAGGTTCGAATCCTATCGGGTGCGCCATTTTTAAAGGGCTGTAGCCCGATTTCTATAGTCGAAAAACTCTCTCTTCAAAATATGTAGCAAAAATGTAGCAGTTTTGGTTTTTATTCCTAACTGCCAATGAATTTTGATAAACTTGGGGGTATTGAGAACGTTAACACCTGATCAAGGAAGAAGTTTTTGGATTTGCTCGACGCTATTAACGGTTTGCATAGAATAATCGATGAGCACAATAGTTGTTCATTACCTGCTGCTTATTACAGACCTGGTTATTTAGTTGCGTTAGCTTCCTATCTAGATTTCAGAAATGTGAATTATCAATCGTTTGATTGTCATTCTGATAACGTAGGATATTTTAATGCCATAGGTCTTTCTCTGGCGATATGGGAGGTTGACGATTATCCATACCAAAGAGTAGGTTGCGGCAGTAATTATTCCATGATGACTCGACTAAATTCCGCGGATAACACTGATAGGTGTACTACTAATATAAATAATTGCCTAAGGAATATGACTCCTAATAGAAGCGATGGTTTTGCTAATCTAACTTATGTCGTAGGAGAGCTTCACGATAATGTCTGGTCTCATGGAATGGGAACTGGATTTTCTTTAGCGCAAAAATATCAAGTGCCCTACAGTAATGGGGAAGATCATTACCTTGAGTTTGCATTGGCCGATTCTGGCCTTGGCTTTCTTCGGGAGATGAAAAGAGCGGGCTTTAATATTGAATCACATCAAGAGGCTATAGACTGGTGTGTGAGGGAGGGTAATTCTACTAAGCACTCGGACAATCAAGACGAGTGGGCTCAAACCGTTCCCGCAGATTTGGTGGGGGGAAATCCCATGTCCTATTCTGTTGGAACTCGGGTTTCAGCCAATCATCACCAAGGATTAGGATTAGATCACCTTTTGAGGCTTGTTAAAGGTTACTCTGGAGAGCTGGATTTAGTGAGTGGTAATGCAACCTTGTCTATTGACTCTAATGGTCGTGAATCGTTTAGCATAAATGAAAATTTCTGGCAAGGTGTAGTTTTATCATGTAGGATTAAAGAGTCTTGCTTAAATTCAGCAGATGATTATGTGTCTGAAAGTCAGCAAAATATCATGGATAGACTAATATCGAGGAGGTAGCTTCGCATGATTAATTGTGAAATTAAGTTGCCTGCTGGTGATCTTGCCTCAAGGCAAAGAGCTATAGGGCAACGAGTTGCCATAGAACAGCAGCTAAATGAAAATGAGCATTTATTAGTAAACTGTTGTGACGTACTTTCAATGTCAGAATCATATGCCGATGAGATTTTTGGTGTGTTAGTTGTCAATAACGGAATTGACTATGTGCTTGAAAAGCTAACTATAACAAATGCTAGTCGTTCAGTTTTGAAAAAAGTTGCTTCTGTGATAGATAGAAGAAACAAAACTATTCTGAATAACGCGATATGAATATTTTAGCCGACTTAATTGTCGGCTTTTTGTTATTTAATTACTGTTTCCGTCTTAATTTACTTTTTTAGATCTTCAGCGCCTATTTCTTGTGCCCTTTTAAATAGGGCTAAATACAACTCTCTTTGTATTAATCCATCATCATTCAATTTTTGTATCACTTTATATGGGTTGTAAACCAATACGTACTGATAGTCTGATATCGATCCTTTCTGAGCGTTGATGAACCCAAATTCTTGTAGCTTTGCCATCCTACTATTCCAAGTTGAAACTGCTCTTTGGCCAGAAAAGCCGGATTCGGAAGCCAAAACTGATGGATTTTCAATCTCTATAAAGGACTCGTCAAATACTCTGCACCAAATAGTCATATATGTATTTGACAACGGAGAGCCTTTTTTCGCCAGGTTATCTAATATTTTGGCAATAAGAGGAAAAGTTCTGGGAATCGTAGTAAAACCATTACTCTTTTTGCGACTCCATATATGTGACTCATCTACTTTTCCCCATAGTTCTTCTCGTAGAGCCATTTTTTGTTCTGATACTTTTTTGGCTTTGACACTTTTTTGTTTTAAATTCATAAGATTATCCGTAATAGTATAAGGGCTGGCCTGAGAGACGTTCAGTTTTGGACACTGTATCATTACTATGTTTAATCTTTTAAGTTTTGGACGCTCAAAAAAACATTATGTAATCAGGCCAGCCGTGGCTCGGTCAGGTGATAGTTGGCTTTGGACACCAACTCGTTTAATTTGCAATAAAGCGCTAGCGGGATTGGACGCCGCAAAGAGCAAATTGAACTTTGTCTCACTTCGAGCTTATGATTGCAAAAATATTCTTATATAACAATGAGTTAATTGTTGTATGGTTTGTGTTGGCTTATACGCGGAGTGAGCACTTTTTGCTGATTATTGTACAATTTAAAGAAACTCACCTTGTGAGCTGTTATAAATTTTTACCATTTTAATTTAACTTTTTTTAAAAATTTACTTAAATCAAAGCCTTAATGGGCGGCTGTGGTGCTCGCGGTGCTCCGAGTGATCATAGTGCTCCTGTGTGCTCCCGGTGCTCCTAGTGCTCATGGGGATCCTAAGGGGAATTTGTACGGTCACGCTATCGGAAAATTTTTCGGTACAGTTATTTACAGAACTCCAAGTTAAAGTGAAAAAGCCGGTTCGGCTTTCTCAAACCGATGTTCCAAACGCCATTCGTGAATTCGTGCAATGATTTCATGCCCCATTATGAATAATCCCTTTTAGTTTCTTTGTAATTAGCCCATCAAACCAACTTTGTTTAATCAAACCTGTTTTTTCATTAATAGTTAGTTTCTATGAGTAATAAAATCAGCCCGCGTAGCCGCTAAATTCGATATACTCTGGAATGGCATTTGAAGGTGGAGATTTGTAATGCGTGTATGTGGTGTAGAACTTGCGGGAAATGATGCAAACATTGCCCTACTGAATTTGGATAATGGCATGTTTCGTATTCCTGACTGCCGTACTCGTAAAGTGAGCCTGCAAAAAGCCGCTACCGCCCATGAGCTTAAGTATTTTCAGAAATCCTTTGCGCAGCTCGTACAGGATTACAAGATCGAAACCATCGTTATCCGCCAGCGCCCGATGAAGGGCAAGTTTGCCGGTGGTGCCATTGGTTTTAAATTAGAGGCGGCACTGGAGTTGCTCCACGACGTAAAGGTTATCGTGATGCCACCAACCGAGATCAATGCAGCGTTAAAAGATAACCACATGTACGTGGACTTTAGCGAGACCGGATTAAAAGTTTTCCAGAAACCTGCGTTTGAAACCGCACTGGCCTATATGAGCAAACACCTGTAATTCTCCCTGTAAGGCTGAGTTCCAACATCAACGTAACTCGATAGGGTTTTATCTACTGTGTTGCATATAACTACCTATCGGTTCAGTTATATTCAAACAGATTACCTGCAAAGCTGTGTCCAAATTTTTTCTAACGATTATCGCTATGAGAATTTGGACTTGGCTTTTGTATGCCCTCTTACTTTCGCCTCTGCATGGTTTCGCTACGCCTGAACCGGTTCAATTTATTGGCCGGGTTCAACTCGCTAAGGTGTACCACAAACATATTCAAGTCAGAGACTATTTCGTCAGTGAAAAACTCGATGGAGTAAGGGCTCGCTGGACGGGCACTGAACTGCTAACGCGAAATGGCAACCGCATTCACGCGCCCGCTTGGTTTACGCTAGGCTGGCCTGATGTTCCCATGGATGGCGAGCTTTGGACAAAGCGAAATGATTTTGAAAACATCGTATCCATAGTGTTGAGCGATGTGCCTGATCAGCGCTGGCGAACAGTACGCATGATGATGTTCGACCTACCTGAGCAAGAAGGCCCATTTCATTCGCGCGTGAAGGCGATGGAAACTCTAGTACACGCCTACCCGCAGCGCTATCTGGCTGTTGTACCTCAATGGAAAGTTAATTCGCATCAAGCACTTGAAGAAACATTAGACCAAATAGTGAGTGCTGGTGGTGAGGGGGTTATGCTGCATCATCAAGATGCAAGGTATAGAGCGGGGAGGAGCAACGCATTACTCAAAGTAAAACGCTTTGAAGATGACGAGGCAAAAGTGGTGGGTTACGTTGAAGGCAAAGGAAAATTCGCTGGCATGTTGGGTGCTTTGCAGGTAGAGAGTAAAAACGGCGTGCGATTTAAGATTGGAACGGGTTTTAGCTTGGCTCAGCGGCAACATCCGCCATCTATTGGCAGTTGGGTCACATTTAAGTTTTACGGGCGAACAAAAAATAACAAGCCTAAATTTGCTAGCTTTCTTCGTGTTAGGCCTGAGGTAGACTTATCTAATTCAAATTAATAAAAAAATATACGCACAACGGACGGGAGAGAAAATCCTGTCTATACTAAAGCCATAAAGTTGTCGCTAACACCGAAGGTGTTGAGTTTTAGGGTTTATATCATATGAAAAATATACGGGTTAAGTTGTTTGGGGTTGTACTGGGAAGTGCATTTGGTTTGGTGTCACACGCGCAGGCGAGTGATGTCGAGTTTGATTTTTCTGGTTCATGGCGAATGCGCTATGAGAATTTACACAACCCTATTTTTCCCAGTAGTGCAGAGCAACGGCCGCAAAATAACGAACGAATTTCTTCTCGATTATTGCTAAAAGGCGAGGCCAATTGGGACAACTTCAACGCAACCGTTGAAATTGAAGATTCTCGTGCTTGGTTGAGTGATGGTGACCCATCAATAGGCTCTTCTCAAGTGAATACGCTTGAGCCGCTACAATATTTTATTAGTTACAATCCAGAAGATGAACAAGGCTTGCAGGCTGTTACCTTGGGGCGCTTCGCTATCGATCACGGTTCGAGACGATTAATCGCTAAAGGGGTATTTAGAAATACGATTAATACCTTTGATGGGGCTTTGGTTGACTGGAAGTTCGATAATTGGAATGTGAGAGGCTTGTATTTGCTTCCTGTGAGTCGTTTACCGACCGCGAAAGCCGATGTGTGGGACAATGAGCGCGCCTTTGATAAAAGCTTTACAGAGCGCAAGCTATTTGGCTTTTATGCTGAATCAGATGATAAAACGTGGAAGGTACACAGTTACTGGTTTAAAGAGAGCGACGGTAAGAATTTAGCGACCAAAAACCGCGATTTGTACACTGCGTCGGTTGACTATACCACTACCATTGCAGACGTTTGGAAAGCCAACGTGGAAGTGATTGGGCAAACTGGTACTACACGACTCTCTACCGCTGCGACTGATACCAACGATGTCGATGTAAGAGCATGGATGGTTCACAGTACCTTGGGTAAGAAAATTACCGAGACCACAACCTTACGAGGTGAGTTTGACTTTGCCAGTGGCGACAACAACAGCGCCGACGATAAATACGAAGCGTTTGATGGGTTATACGGTGTTCGACGTTTCGATTTTGGTCCCACCGATGTTTACCAAGCAATGCCTAGACGCAACCTGTTGGCAGTGGGCTTGCGCAGCAATAGTACGTTCGATTCTGTGCATAAAGTGATGTTGGGCTATAAAGCAATGTGGTATCACAAAGCGCCTGACGCCGTCGACAAGTTCATTGGTCATCAAGTTGAGGCTCGCTGGCGCTGGCAAATTATTAAGTCGCTACGTTTGGAGTTTGGCGGTGCTTATTTGAATAAAGGCGATGGTTTTGAGCGAGGCGACTATCCAGACGATTCTGTATACGGCTATACAGCGTTTTTGTATAAGTTCTAATGTGTAACAACCACACAAGGGGCAGCAACATGAATATCGCTTGGCTTTATTCTTTGCAGGCTGGCATAGAATCAGTATGCATCGACCATGACGGTATGGTGATTGCTGCTTCGTGAAAGGACACAAGCGCCTGATAGTACGCTTATGTACTTAGTCAGGCGCTCTATTGTGAGAATTGAATATATAGACGATGATTAATATATAGCTGAATCGGTATTTTGTGGCACACTGGAGGTGTAGTCAGACTCAAGCAAGGAACGTGCAGTGAATAGACCATTATTCAAACACATACGTGACCATTCTGTGTTATTCGTCGAAATGGCGAAAATTCGTGACAATGCCGCTGCTACGCTAGGGCTAGTAGGGCATGAATTCCACAAAACCCCTAAATTTATTGCGCCAAATGGCCAGCGTTTGAATATCGAACCTGAGCGGAGTGTCATTGCGCCGTCTGTACATGTTCTTGCCGGTATCAAGTCGCTGTTAAGTCAGCATATTCCTTCATTATCGCATGTGCCACAAAGTGAAATAGGCTATCGATACCCCACAGCAGCGCTTGCTGGTCCTGATGCGCCTTTTATTAAGCGTCTACGCAGTGAGTATTTTCATCGTGTAGACGAAGACAGAAGTATTTGCCGGCCAGTGAATTTGTCGTTTGGCATTAAAAGTCGCGGCAAAGAAGACAACCGTCAGGAATATGAAGTGTGGTTGCCAAAAGATGACCCCACGCAAGATCCAACTTCTCTGTTTATTGATAAATTTGGCGAAGACTTGCCTGATGATGTGCGCCATTTTATTCAGCAACCTAGCCAAGTGTATGGCTGGATGGGAGTGAAGCGGGCGGCTTTTGAGTCGCTTTATACGCCATCACACTTACCCGATGTGACTATTTGTGTGGGCTTTTCAGTAGACGCCTATAACATTGGCGCCCGTCCTGATTTGTCTTTCGCGCCTGAAGTTGACAGCTCTATTGCTGTAAGTAATGCAGAGCTGGAATGGGAAGTGATGGGCTATTATGCGAAGACAGGCGCGCAAATTGAACACGATGATATATGGGCGGCGATCAACGAAACCCTTTGTGTTATTGGCGACACCGTTGAGCAATTACTCGGGAGTCAACTGATACCGAGTAACGAGAGTAAAACTGAGCGGATTCTATCGACGGTATTAGGAATGGGGATTACCGAACGAGATATTGAAGCAATGGCGTTACAACCCATAGAGTTTTTGCAAACAGAAAGCCACCGACGGGTGAAAGCGCATGACCCTTCGCGCACGGTGAACTTCTTGGGCCGACTAAACCGTTTGTTCTATCAACCTGAACACTTGCTACCGCCCATCAATGAAATTCATGATTTGATTGGGTGAGCGTGTTAGTTGTCGGGAACCCAAAAGTTTTCGGAAAAATATCGCTGTATAATTCGTTTTTCTTCTTGGGAAGTGGTTGTTGCTAGTATTGAACGCCACTTCTTTTCCATGATCACGCTGCATTCTCTCATTACTGCGTTGCGCTTATCTTTACCAAAAGTCACCCCGCATTCATGGCTCACGTACCGGTTATTGCGGTTTTCCAGCGCAACAAGATCAAAGCCTGCAATCATTGCCCGTAGGCAAAAATCATCATCTGTGTAATACCCTTTAGGTAGCTCAGAGGCTAGTAAGCCTAACTCGTTAAACGCGCGCGCAGGAATACCCACACAAGAGAATTCGAGTTTGTGGGCAAGTTTTTTATGGCGGTTCAACAGGCGACCGGGAGTAAATTCTTTACTGTAGAAGAAGCTAAGCAGTGTATTTGAGGTATGGTAGCGTGCGCTGAATTGTAGCCATCCGGGTTGAAAAGCAAGGTCGCTATTTAATAAATAAATATACTCACAACCTAAAGAGAGCGCTTTTTCAATACCGCGATTAGTATTGGCGGTGTAGCCCTGATTTGACTCGCCAAACAACGCAACAACATTGTGATCGGTATAGCTATGAATGAGTGTTTGTGTTTCTTCATTGCTGCCGTCGTCAGAGATCACAACGTACTGATGTAGCTCTTGAGGAATAGTGGCTAGTAGCGTATCCAAGCAACGCTTTACTACTGCCGCGTTGTTGTACACTGGTAGCACAAAGCCAATGTTACTGATATTCATAGTTGAACACCTCGATATCTTTGGCGTAAACACTGGCCACTTTCTCAATCATTGCTTTGTTGTATACCTGCCCTGTTTTCTGTTTATTTGATTCATTAACGTGGGGCAAGTTAAGTGATTTTCCAATCATGTCACCCAGTTTATGAACGTCTTGGTGAAGCGACTCAAAGCGCCCGATAAAATCAATACAGGGCTCATTTCGATAAGTAATATAGTCAACCTGAGGCTTAAAATGCATGAAGCGTTGCACGTCGGGTAGGTGCAAGGTTGTCATCACAAATTCTTCAAAGGAGTGAGTGTGCGCTAAAAAACGTTTTTTGAATTTAGTGTCTCTTACGTGCCCAGATTTGTGAGCTAAGTAGTGATAACACGAGTGAATGCGATCCCACGGGTTTCGCACAAAAGCCACTTTTAATGCTTTTGCTGCAAATTCAGCGTCTTTGTTAAAATACCAATCTATCCCCAAATGGCCGTAAACTTCTTGTACGCCTGCCTTAACCACACTACTTCCTGCGGTACGAGGGATATGAATAAAGATACATTGTTGCTCATATACGGCTTGTGGTATTGGCCCTTTTTCGCATCCGCGAAGAAACTTTTCTTCTTCCCAATGACCCATTAATTGGCGTATTTTTGCTTTAACACTCATGAGTAGTTGTCTACCTCGAATTGCAGATTTTCAGGTGCTCTTGCTCTGCGAATTTCGCTCATGACAGCAATGAAGCTATCGATTTCATGTTGCTTTTCACCGCTGATAATTTGCGCCATGATGGCGGGAATTTCCGCTTCGTCCAGATAGGTGAAACAAAACTCACCGTATTTCTTGGCTATCGCTGCAATAGACTGATTGCGTCGAATTATCATAGGTTTGAGGCTAGCAATGGCGTCGATTATTGAGCCGCTACTGACATAGGAGGTGTTCCCTTTTAAAGGCAGTAATATGATATCGACACTGTGCAAGCGAGCAAGAAACTCTTCGCGGCTGAGATGACTTTCAGTAGGGGGGACAGCCAAATGATGGGCAATATCACCGTGTTTTAAATAGTTGTCTTTACCGATGGCAACAAAGCTAGATGCTTGGAATTCGACCGACATAGCACAAAAGATATCAAAACCTTTTGAGGGGTCACAATGCCCCAAAAAACCGAATTTGGGGTTGGTATGGTCGAAGGGTTTGTACTGATGTTCGGTTGTCAGTATTGGATGTTCTAAAGTAACCGTTTGTTGCGCTGCGCGCGCTGAAATTTGGCGTATCACGCTAGTTAAACCCAATTCCAACATAATCATTTGATGTCGCTTCGACAAGAACCACTTCAACGCACTTGGGTAACTGAATAATTTGATCAACGGGTTTCTTGGTTGCCATGCCATGGCCGTAGCCAGTTGATCATGCTGTACAATTCTTGTGGGGATACGGCTTAACACACGGCTGATGGCGTAAATCATGGGGCCGTACGCGCCACAAATATACACCATGTCGTATGACTCGGCGTTCAGCGCTTGTGAAATAATACGCTTGGTTAAAGGGATAGTCTTAAATGGGTCGTGAATACTGTGCGATCCCAATGCTTCACGTAAATTGGGGATCGAGCGAAACGCCAAGTTGTCTCTGCGAATGACTAAATTATTGATGTGCCCTTCACATGCACAAAAGGTGAGTTGTGAGTCGTGATGGTGTTTCGACAGGAATGCCAAAAAGCCTTCGTTAAAGGGCAGGTGCATTTCACTGTGACTAATCAAATCAATAACTAATACGTTTTTAGCCACGCTTGCTTATTCCTTGGCATTATTGTTGTTTAAAACACAAACATAAAGAGTAAATCAGCTGCCACGAAAATGTCTATGGCTGAGAAGGAATATTTTGTAGTGATACCCTAGTTAAAGGGGTAGCTTGTTGGTGCCAATTAGCTGGCACCAACAGTGCTATAGGGCTTTTTTAGTGGGCAAAACCACGTTGGCGAAAATCAAGCCAGCGACAAGAGACATGAAAATGAGAAACACTTCTTGGCCAACGTGATCCGCTTGCACAAAGTCTATGCCTGATATGAATGAGTTTAGCCCTATGTAGGTTTTAGAGCCCGGCACCAAAACAATAAGACCGTGCATACCTACAATGGTGGAAGGCTGGTTGGTCAGTCGGGTAAACAAATTGGCGTAAATCCCCAATACAAAAGCGCCGACAAAGGTACCTAGCCCCTGGTCCATATAAAATGCGCCCCACACGCTGGCACTGTAGGCCAACATTGCCGATACCATTGCCCACGGAATGTGTTTTAGTCGAGTACGGAAGATAGCGACCAAGCCGATGCACAACAGCAATACCGACAACCATGTGGCCCAATACGGCAATGACTCAGCGGGCGTATACACGTTTTCGCCAAACAAACTAAAACCAATAGCCACGCCTAAGAACGCGCCAAAGTAGAGCTTGAACAGCTGCATTAAAGCGTCCATTACCCTTGCTGTGCCGCTGACCATATTTCGCGACGCCAATTCAGAAAGACCCATTGTTAAGGCTAAGCCGGGCACTAGAATGATGACCGCTGAAAGCACAATAAGAGGAATATTAATCCCTGGGTCGAGGTAACGACCAATAGCGCAAGCAAACAAACCGACCAGAAATGATGTGACTGGCTCTAACATTAAGTTCACGCGTTTTGAACGTTGTGCCCACAAGGTCCAAAAATACGTTACTTGACCTAATAAGGCCGACCACAATATCTCTGCCCAAGAGGCACCCATCAACATTGCAAATGCGCCGGTGGATAAACTAAACGCAATACCCGTAATGATTTTGCCGTAGGGGCTTGGTAGCTGGTCGATGTCATCAAGACGTTTGTCTGCCTCTTGCAGCGTCACTTTGCCTGCGAGTAGCTCATTAGCTAAATCATCGGTTCGAGACAGGGCATTCATGTCTAGGTCGCCTGGCATTAAGCGCGCCGCATGGTTGTATTCGTCTTCGTGACGATCGCTCCAAATGACAAAAGTTAACGACGTCGGAGTGGAAATAAACGACGCTTTTACACCTAAATAGGTGGCAACCTCGGCCAAGTAAGCTTCTAACCGAAAAGCAGGTGTACCGTACTTGTGCAGCATTTTTCCAAGCTTCACGATAAATTTACGAATTTGAATAAACTCAGCGGTATCCAACGTTGTCTCTCAATGTCATTAGCGAAAAAATAAAAAGGGCGTGTCGAAAAAACGCGCGAATTCTAGTGCTCGATTCACCCCTTATCAATACATAAATAGTAAGGGTGGTGAATTAGAAAAACTAAGGCAAAAATGCATGGTTTGAGCGGCAATACACACCCGTTTACAATTCCTCACCATTTGCGTGCTTTTTTTAAGCAAAAATACCCCAATACTGTTTATATCGCATCTTTAAATGCGCGTGAAACCGGTTTAACTCAATAGCAAGGCATGCATGAAGAATATCGTTAATCAAATTAGCCAGCGCTTTGATGCTTTGTACGACAAAAGTACAGATAAATTAGAGCATTGGTTTTTAAAACAACATCATAAATTTACCATTACTGGCTTGAGCCGGAGTGGTAAATCAATGTTGTTCACCAGTTTGATGACAATATTAAAGTATCGGTCAGAGCAAAAATACCAATGCTTACCGCTGCTCACGCGGTTGCCTATGGAGCAGGTTGACGCAATGTGGGTGGAAGATGCAGAAGGTCAGGTGATGTTCCCTCTTGATGATCATTTGCAATCATTAGAAAAAGGGCAGTGGCCTGCACCTACCGAACAAGTTTATGCGTTCAAACTGGTTGTGCGTTTAAAGCAAACCCACGGGCTGAAAAAGCACTTGTTGCCGTATACCGATATTGTTTTTGAGTTTCTCGACTATCCCGGTGAGTGGATCACCGATTTGCCCATGTTGAATACGCGCTTCGGCCAATGGTCTGACTCTTCTTGGGCGCAGCAGTTGAGCGAGCCACAAAGCGCCTTTGCACATACATGGCATGAAAAAGTTAAACACTTTGATTTTGACCAAGCTCCCACCGATGCTGCAATTCAAGAACTGGTTGAGGCCTATCGCGGTTATTTGGCTGCGGCTAAAGCGGGTGGTATTTCAATGCTTCAGCCGGGAAGCTTTTTAATTGATGAGCACGGCTTTAACTGGCGACAAAATGGGTTTACTCCGTTGCCTTCAAAAATAGCCCATGACCATTCTCACCCTTGGTGTCAGGTATTTACCCAGCACTTTACTGTGTTTCAAACAGAGTGGTTAACGCCCTTGCGTGCAGATGCGTTTGTTAAAGCAGACAAACAGATTATCTTGGTCGATATGTTCGAAGGGCTGAATCACAGTAAGCAGCACCTATACCAACTAAAAGAAACATTGAGTCATCTGGCTGAAACCTTTGTGTATGGCAATACAAATTGGTTTGAAAAGCGAGTGCTTCGCAAACACAAAATTGGGCGAGTGGCTTTTGTCGCCACCAAAATGGATTTAATCCCAGAAGGCTTTAAGCCAGATATGCTACGGTTACTCGAAGAAGTGACCGCTGGAGCGCGAGCCAAGTTTGACAGTCAGGCTATCGAGTTTGAGCATTTTCTTGTTTCTGCCATTCAGGCGACCGACGGAGGGGAGCAAAGTAACGCTTTGCGCTATACCAACAACACTGGGAACTATGTTGAGGCTCAGTTTGAGCCTTTGCCCGAGAGCATTAAAGCGATGGCGGCTGATGAACATTACCCCTTGATCAAGCCAGCGTTGCCCAGTGATTATTTACCGCGAATACTAAACGGCAGAGGTTTGGACCGATTGTTTCAGTTTCTGCTTGATGAATAGGAGTCACCATGACGGTATCTTCAAATGAAAAGCCACAGTATCGCTCTAGGATCAAAGAAGTCACCCTAGACGCGGAACAGCCAAAAGCTCATATGCCCCAGCGGGTTGACGTAGAACCTTGGGTTGGGGATGACAACACCAAAACTGGCTTGTCACTCTCCCTCAGTGTGTTGCTTCTGGCGGTGATTTGCTTTGTGGGTTTTTCCGCGTTTGACGCAGTAGACACATTGGTCTCCCAATTTGACAATTACCCCATCACCACGTCGATTCTCGGTGCTCTATTGTTTGCGCTGGTGGCGTGTGTTGTTACGCTAATTGGTAAAGAAGTCAGAGGCTTATTTGCAGTAAAACGGTATATGACGCACAAGTTAGATTACCGTGCACTGCACGAATGCGCTGACAAACAATCTGCACAAAAACAATTAGCTGAACATGCCAAAACGTTTCATCGCGATAGTTATGCTGCGCGCGCCTATCTGCAATACTCTCACGCCTTGAACGCCGACCTAACCAAGCAAGAAATTATTAGCTTGTATCAAACAATGGTTGAAAAGCCGGTGAAGGACAAAGCAAACCAAGTGCTGAAGAAAGAGTCGATGGTTAGCGGGAGTTTGTCTTTTATTAGCCCGAATAATGTGATTCAGACGCTGGTAGTGATTTGGATCAGCGTGCGTACTATTCGTCGACTCGCTCAGGTTTATGGTATCCGCCCAGGCACCATGGGTACGTGGCGTTTATTAAAGGTACTTGCGCAAAATATTGCCGCTCAGAGCTTTCTTGACTTAGCCACTGATGAATTAACAAATCAGATAAGTGGCTCGTTAACGGCGAAGTTTCTCGAAAACTCTGCCGAAGCTATTGCCGCAGGCGCGTTAAATGTAAGGTTGGGCAAAGCGTTGATCCAGTTATTGGAAAGTGAAAAATAACCTATTTAACTAGTATGCGAGTATTTACAAACTAACTGTACTCTTAATAGATAGACGGCATCTGTTCCTGTTTTGAACATTATGACGTTATACAAAACGTGAATTGTGCGCCGTAAATTCGATTATTCGATTCAAATCGTCCCAATAATTGCGAGAGAATTATTGGGTAAAACCCCGCATTATTAGGGTATCTCATTTCGACAAGTAGCTAAGTCTATGCAACCCGATATTCTTTATTTATCTCATGGTGGTGGCCCCATGCCCTTGTTGGGCGACCCAAGCCATCAAGAAATGGTCGACACCTTGCAATCGATCAGTGCAAAGCTTACCAAGCCCAAGGCTATCATCGTGTTTAGTGCACATTGGGAAGAACGCAAACCGACCATTACGGCGGGGGCTAATCCCAGTTTAATTTACGACTACTATGGGTTTCCCGCGCAGGCTTATGATTTGACATACCCGTGTGCAGGCGCTCCGGAACTGGCGAAATCAGTGCAAAGTGCATTGTCGCAAGCGGGTATCGAAAGCATGTTGAGTGAAGAGCGTGGTTATGATCATGGGGTGTTTGTACCGCTGCTGTTAATGTACCCAGAGGCTGATATTCCGGTAATTCAAATTTCTTTGATGCAGCACTTAGATGCACAGGCCCATATTCAACTGGGGCGGGCTCTTGCGGCAGTCGACCTATCCGATGTGTTGGTTATTGGATCTGGATTTTCGTTTCATAACATGCGCGCGTTTTTCTCACAGGATGCTAGTGCCAACACCCAAAACCTTGCTTTTGATCAGTGGTTACAAACAACGTTAACGTCGCCTGCTTTATCTGAAGCTGAGCGTGAGCAGCATTTGATCGAATGGCATCTAGCCCCCGGTGGCCGGTTTAGTCATCCGAGAGAAGAACACCTAATCCCGCTGCATATTTGTTACGGCCTGGCTAATCGTGGTCCTGATGAAACTTTCGCCTTAAAGATAGTCAACAAGCACGCCAGCATGTTTTTATGGGCAAAGAATGGCGTTTAACTTGTGTTTTTGCGTGAAAATTAACCTTTGTGATAATACAAATATGGGGAAAGGTACTGTACTTTTTAATACAGATTAGAAGTAGTTTGTAAAAAGGTGTACTTATGTCAGGAGCTGAACTGTTGTTGAGTGATCTCATTGGCAAGCAATTCAAAATGGATGTCCCCACATCTGTTTATATTGAACCGATTAATCAAGGAGTAGGCGACGAAGGAAAAGTCAGTTCACATGCCATTCGAGTGTATGTGTTGTCGACCGATTCTACTCCGGTTACTTTGGTGAATGGCGCGACCGATCCTCTAGTCGCGCCAGCAACCACGGTTGTAATTGTGCCTGCTGGCACGTCACATTTCATTGAATTCGACGATGCTGTGTCGGGTGTTGTGTTGTCGTTGTCGCCGAAAGTGTTCACACATGAAGTCTTTGAGCAAAAAGCGGTGCTTGCCATTACCAGCGATGTACAAGATAAACTGTACTTATTGCTTGAAGCGTTACTTGATGTGAATGAGCAGTTGAATGCTAATCAACAAAGCGAGGCGCTGAGCTTAGCCAAGCGTTGTGAGTCGCTATTGGTTGATTTGCATGTAAATCAAAAAATTCAAAATCATGCCGACGCATCGAATGGCGAAATGCTTAAAGTGTTTCGCGGTTTGATAGAAGAACACGCCCTAACGCATATTTCGGTGAAAGATTATGCCGAAGCCATGGGTATTTCTGTGTCGACTTTGAATCGCTTATGTCAGGCGAACTTAGGGCAATCTCCCAAGCATTTGATACATCTTTATCTTATTGGTCAGGCAAAGCAGCGATTGCTCTATCGTCAAGAGAGCGTTGAGGAAGTGGCACTGTCGCTTGGCTTTAAAGACCCTGCGTATTTCAGTCGTTTCTTTAAGCAAATTGTTGGGATTACGGCAGGTCAGTTTAGGCAGCGTGGTTTCGCCACGCACTAAAACATCATCACCGAAAAAAAGCGCGCACCGAGGTTGTCGATGCGCGCTACGGGAGCGACTGGTTGAGTTAACAGTCGGTGTCTTTCATATCCGTCTCTTCTTTCAATTCTTCGCATTTGTCTTCAATGGCGTTACCTGCGTCTGTTGCCATTTCATCAATTTTGTCACCGGCGTCTTTCATTGAGTCTTTCGCGTTTTGCGTCATGTCGTCAATTTTCTCGCCAGCCTCTTCGGCGTTGTCATCACTACAGGCTGAAAGCGTAAACGTAAAAAGTGCGATAAAAGCGAAGGTAGATAGTTGTTTAATAGTTTTCATGCAGTTCTCCTTTAAGACGGCATTGCATCTTTGGTTGGCGTATGACGTTTTTTGCGAAACGTTGATGCGAGAAAGCCAAAAAACACGAGGTACAACACACTTAACAGTAGCGCTTTACCTATGCCTGATATTGAGCCTGAAATACCAGCATAATGCACAGCGATGCCTACAAACGCTAACGTGCTAAACAATACTAATAACAAAATCATGATGCTCTCCTTATCGCGAAAACACTGCAAAAAACGGTGAATGCATAATTCATAATGCGATAAGCTTGCCAACTTTGTAAAAATAAATTAAGTAACTGAATTAATTGATGAAATCGATTTTTACTTAGTGATTGGCATAAAAGTCTATTGTTCATGCTTTGTAATAGTGTCGCTTTTAACAGACATTTTTTCAGGCGTCTTTTTTACATAGCCCATCAGTTTGGCTGTGAAAGGCGTTAATTGCGCAAACTTGACTCCCAACCAACATCCCATCAGGGTAAAAATCAGAATTACCACGCTTTCCCACAGTGGTGGCAGCGAATAAGGTAATAGCCACCATGCACACACTATGATTAAGGTTTGATGCAGGAGGTAGCTGGGATAAATGGCGCGGTTGGCGTTAATGATGAAGGGCGAGGGCGCATTGAGATACTTGCCCGCATAACCGACCACAGCGAATATCCAACTCCACATATTGAGGGCCAATATAAGGCCGACAAAGGGCCGAAACCACAGGGCGTCTTGGTTGTGTTCTACCCATTCAGTAAAATATTCATGCCTGTCTGCAATAATCAGTAAATAACAACATAGTGCGCTCACCAGCCAACACGTCCGGTAGCGAATAGTACATTGCCACCAATGATGAGAGCGGACGAATACCACACCGATAAAAAACGCGAGCCCGTATTTACCATGGTTGTACCAATCGCCTATTAGCGCGTGAGTTGAAGGGAAGGCGTTGCGTAGATAAACCCAAACCACGGCCATACCCACTAACACCATGGTTACCCCAACAAGGGGAGGCAAGCCTCGCTCACTAAACGGTGGGAGTGATAGCGCTTTGCTAATAAAAGGGCGGCACAATATATAAAGTAGCGTGTACACCCAAAGATAAGGCACAAACCACAAGTGGTTCCATGTGAGTAACCCAATTATGCTTTGATGTGCCTTGAGTAAAGGTGTATTTGGGTTGATGTAAGCCAACCAAAATTGAATAAAGCCCTCTTCTATTAAGTGTTGCGAGCGCGCTTCTATGTATACTTGAGGAGCGACAATCACAAACATACCAAAGAGTAAGGGAAGAAGTAGGCGGCTTGTTCGACGTAAAAACAGTGTCGAGTTTGATTGATGGTTTGATGCAACACTCAACGCCAAACCGCTGATAAAAAACAGCAGTGACATGCGCCACTGATTGGGCAATATCATTACGTCTTGCAGCCACGCTTGGGGAAATGGGCTTTTAATATGCCAGCCCCAGTCTTTAACGTAATACATGCCCAAGTGATAAAAAATCAATAAGCCAAACGCCAAAAAGCGCAACCAGTCAATGTCGTAATGTCGTGTTGAAACTGCTGATGAAGAGGATGGCATAAGCTTGTCCTTGTGAGTGCTTTTCGCGCATACTGGTTGCGAACTCATAATGTGAACAGCGTTAAATGCTTAATAAGACTGAAAAAAGTGATAAGTGGTGGAATAGCGGGGCGAAATTATTCGCTAAAATTGATCGACACCCCGCAGCCTACGGTTATTTGTTGCTCGCGGTATACCTGATCATTAATAACACCATTAATGTTTTCTCAACATGGACCGAACACAACCGTGACGGTGCAGTAGAAATTGGATTGTGGGAGCCAATTACGTGGGAATATTCGAGTGCACTTTCCACATTTATACTCGCCCCCATCTTGATTTGGCTGTTTCGCCGGTTACCTCCCACGCTTTCTTTTCCTGTTCGTTGGCTGGGTATTCACCTTTGCCTTACGGTTTTATTTTCTGCTGCACACATTTGTTTAATGGTTACTTTTCGTGAGGCGATCTATTCCTGGCAAGGCGGGGATTACAATTTTGGTCCAGTAATGCGTGAATTTTGGTACGAGTATCGAAAAGATGCTTGGGGTTACATGATGTTCTACGCCTATTTTTATATTGCGCGCTATATCTATGTGCGTATGAAAGGCGAAGCAAACTGGGTTGCCCAAGGCGAAGCGAATACCCCTCAGCCGGTGAATGAATGCGCAGAACATTTGTTGGTCAAAAAGTTAGACAAAGAGTTTTTGCTTAATGTGAACGATATTCAATGGCTAGAGTCTGCGGGTAACTACGTGAACTTGCACAGTAATGGGCGTATTTATCCATTGCGCACGACCATGGATAAGCTCACGACGCAATTGGCGTCGAGGGGCTTTAGTCGTGTGCATCGCAGCTACGGCGTCGCCCATCGTGCAATTGAGTCGATCTCTTATGAAAAAAGTGGCGATGGTGTTATTACATTAAAAACTTGAAACCGCTTACCTTTGTCTCGCCGTTATAAAGACCAATTTAAACAAACTTTGAGCTAGCAGAAGGCGGGTAACCAGTCGTGCCAAATAGGCTCAAATCCTTTATTGTGGATGACACTCGCGACCTCTTGTGCTGAGCGTTTATCTTCAGTATCGAATTGGCTCAACGCGTCATCATGGCTATTACTGTAACCACCGGGCTGTGTTTTTGAACCTGCTGACAGTGTGGTGATCCCTAGGGGCAACAGGTTGTCTCTGAAATGTGCATTCTCACGGGTTGATAAACTGATTTCTAATTCAGGGTTAATGATGCGATGGGCGCAAATGAGTTGCAGGAGTTGACGGTCGCTCACAGGCTGCTGCTGGTGGGCGTTGCCGACACAAGCGCGCAAACGAGGGAATGCCATTGAATAACGACTACGCCAAAAGTGATTTTGCAGGTATTGCGCGTGTAAGGCGCAGATCACACTGTCGGTGCGCCAGCAATCACTTAAACCTAGCAATGCCCCTAAACCTATTTTGTTAATCCCTGCTTGGCCTAGTCGTTCAGGTGTGGCGAGCCGCCAATCAAAATCGGTTTTTTTCCCATGTTTATGATGTTGCGCATATTGTCGTGGATGATAGGTTTCTTGATACACCAGCACACTGTTCACGCCGGCTTTTCTCAAGGCTTGGTAGTCGCTTACGGATAAGGGCTGAACTTCCATCGCGATAGACGAAAAATAAGGGCGTAGAATTGCTAAAGCATCAAGAAAGTAGGGCATGCCTACCTTGCGCTCGTGTTCACCAGAAACCAGTAGTATTGCGTCAAACCCCGCGGCTTTCAGCGCCTCGGCTTCTTGTTGTATTTCGTCTTTGGACAACGTTTTACGTTTAATGCGATTACTCATAGTAAAACCGCAATAGGTACATTCATTGGCGCATAAGTTCGATAGGTACAACGGGGCAAACAACGACAGCGTATAGCCAAACCGCTGCCGTGTCAGCCGCACCGACTCATTCGCTAACAACTCTATATCGCGTTCGGCTGCCGGAGACATCAGAGCGGCAATGTCGCGCATAGATTTTCGGGGTTTTTCTATTGCGCGTATAACATCTTGGTGAGTAGCGGAGAAGAGAGCGAGTTTCACTTCATCCCAAAACGTCGGTTGCAGTAATGACGAAAAACTCATGCTAGCGCCTCGTCAAGAAAGCCGGTTAAAGGACTGGATTGCACCGCGTGTTGATGGGGTTGCCCCAAGCCTGATAGAAAGGCTTGTCTACCTATGTCAACCGCTTGTCGGAATGCGTCTGCCATCGTGATGGGATCCTTTGCGCTGGCAATAGCAGTATTGACTAAAACTGCATCTACGCCGAGTTCCATCGCTGCAACCGCATGACTAGGCTTACCTATCCCCGCGTCAACAACAACTGGCACTTTTGCTTGTTCTACAATAATTTCAAGAAATGGCTGAGTTTGTAGCCCTTGGTTGGAGCCGATAGGCGCGCCAAGTGGCATCACTGCGGCACAACCAACTTCTTCAAGACGCTTACACAACACGGGATCTGCGCCACAGTACGGCAACACGACAAAGCCAAGTTTAACCAAGGTTTCAGCTGCAATTAGGGTTTCTATTGGGTCGGGTAGTAAATACCGTTGGTCTGGATGAATTTCTAATTTAACCCAATTTGTTCCCAGTGCTTGTTGCGCCAGTTGTGCGGCGTAAATCGCTTCATTGGCGGTGCGCGCCCCCGACGTATTTGGTAATAGATTTACCCCCAAATCATTGAGAGCTTGTAGTGTTGGGTCTGATGTGTGGGTTAAATCTATGCGTTTCATCGCGGTGGTCACTAGTTCACTGCCACTGCGCTTTATGCTGTCGGCCATCACGGTTGCCGACGAGAACTTACCTGTGCCGGTAAATAGTCTTGAGGTGAACGTTTTATCTGCAATTGTCAGCATATTATCCTCCGGCGACAACGTTAAAAATATCTACCACGTCGTGTTCTTTTAGCTCGTGAAGGTGCCAGTCGGACGGTGGAATAATGGTGTGGTTTATCGCGATGGCTATCCCGTTAGGTGCTAATGCCAGCGCTTGAATAAGTGACGTGACGGGGGTGCCGTCATTCAGTTCATAACGGCTGTGGTTAAGCGTAATATTCATAGTCGTGTTCCACATTCTGTACAGTTTGGGTTTTTGTTGACCAACAACTGCCGCCATTGCAGTGTTTTACCATTCAGACGATGTAGGTAACTATTGGAGGGAAGCGTGATGCCGACAATATAGTTGAGTACAGCTTGCGCTTGCATCATGCCAATCATACCGACAACAGGGCCAGATATGCCTTGTGATAAGCAATCGCCGTCAGCTTGTTGTGATGGGGTATACAAACAGCCGAAACACGCTGATGTCGGATGCCCCGAAAACACGATAAAGTGTCCATCAAAGCCTTGCGCTGCACCGCTCACTAGCGGTACACCAAATTGTCTACTTAATGTATTGAGGTAGAAGCGAGAAGAAAGGTTATCGGTGCAGTCTATTAGTATATCTGGCGAGCCTTCTGTATAGGGTGTGTCATGAGTAAGGCGCACTGCTTGTGTGTGAATGGTGATGTCGGGGTTGATGCCGAGCAGGTGCTTTTTGGCCACGTCGACTTTGCGCTGACCAGTGTTCTCAGAGGTATATAACAACTGGCGAGGTAAGTTGCTCAGTGATACCACATCATCGTCGACGAGTATTAGCTCTCCAACGCCAGCACCGGCAAGGTAGACTGATACTGCACAGCCTAAACCGCCTAAACCCACAATGAGAATACGCGCCTTGGCTAAGGCGAGTTGGCCCGCTTCATCTATTTCAGGCAACAACAGTTGCCGACTGTAGCGTATTTGCTGTTGGTGACTAAGCATGGCCCACCTTGCGCTGAAGTGCTAAGGTCTGCTCAATGGGGTCTGCTGCTTTGGTAATCGCCGTAACAACAGCGACACCGTTCACCCCGCATGCAGCCACGGCTTCGGCTTTGTCCAGACCAATGCCGCCAATGGCAACCGTAGGGGTAGACGATAATAAATCGGCATATCGCTTTAGACGCTCTAAACCTTGCGGAGAGGAAGGCATGACTTTGGTTTCTGTCGGAAAAATATGCCCTAACGCGATATAAGAGGGCTGCAGACTGAGCGCTGTGCATATTTCATAGTAGCCATGGGTTGAAATGCCCAGACGCAAACCAGCCTGTTGAATCGCGGCTAAGTTTGCGGTGTCGAGATCTTCTTGTCCCAAGTGCACACCGTACGCGCCTAGCTCAATGGCCAGTTCCCAATGATCATTAATGAACAATTGGCTGTGTGTATCACGACACAGTTCAATCGCCTTACCAATTGCGTCATGCAAAAAAGCCGGATCATCAGACTTAACACGCAATTGAATCATACGAATGCCAGTAGGCAACAGGGTTTTAAGCCAAGCCACACTGTCTACTACGGGGTAAAGCCCAATTTGCTCATTGGTTAAAGGCGTGAAGCCTTTATTTAACAACGGACGCGAGCGATGCAGAGGGTTAACTCGGGGGCAATGCGCGCTGTTATTCGGCCACGGAGCTTGGCTAAAAACACGGTGTGTTTGCGTTACCGAAAGGGTGTGATTTCTCGCTTGATGGAGGTAGCTACCCGCAAGGCAAATCGCGTCTTTTAGCTCGTATCCGAGGGCGCAAGCACTGGCGATAGCGCTGGCAAGGGTACAGCCGGTGCCTCGAACAGCAGTGTTGTTGTGGCGACTATATTGCAGTTGAAACCCTTGATTTGCCAAAACGCAAATATCAGCCGGTTGCGATTGCCACGAAGCATGCCCAGCTTTTACCAATACGCCTTTTACTTTTTTGCGTAGTAATAATTGAGCTGCGTTTAGCGCGCTATCGTCATTGATAATCTCTGTACCAGATAGAAAGCGCAGTTCATCAATATTGGGCGTTATTAGGTCGGTTACGGTAGCAAGGCGTCGTATTCCGTCACTGGAAAGTTGACTGAGTTCACCCTCAGAGGAGCTGCTAAATACTGGATCCCACACTACGGTGATGTGCGGTGCTTGCTCTTTTACAACACTAATGTAATGAGAAATGAGCCGGGCTTGATGATCGTCGATCACCACCCCAATTTTTATTGCATCAGGCAGTCGCTGCTGTGACAGCAGTGTCATGGTTTGTTGAAGCACAGACAAGCTGGTGGCCGTGACATTAACGCACTGAGTGTGGTTTTGAACGCTCAGTGCCGTGGTTACAAGGCAAGCTTCAACACCCAAGCTATTGGCCGCACGGGCGTCGGCTGCCAGGCCAGCTCCGCCACTACTGTCTATGGCACCAATGCACCAAATTACAGAGTCTAACATGATGAACCTCTTAGTCTTCGGTTGTCACTGCTTGCTGAGGGACATAGAGATCTGCACCACTTTGCGCAAACGCCTCTGACATTTCTTTCATGCCTGCTTTGGCCGCTTTCTCATTGGGAATTGTTCGGCCGGCTTTCACCTCGTGAGACAGCTTCATAGAGCAGAATTTTGGCCCGCACATTGAACAAAAGTGGGCAACTTTGCCAGATGCTTGAGGTAAGGTTTCATCGTGATACGCACGGGCGGTTTCAGGGTCCAAAGCCAGATTAAACTGGTCTTCCCAACGAAATTCAAAGCGTGCTTTCGACATCGCATTGTCGCGAATTTGCGCGCCGGGATGGCCCTTGGCCAAATCAGCAGCGTGAGCGGCAATTTTGTAGGTAATCAGGCCCTGTTTTACGTCTTCTTTATTCGGTAAGCCCAAGTGCTCTTTTGGCGTGACATAGCACAGCATGGCAC
The DNA here is from genome assembly GCF_056161325.1 of Alteromonas sp. ABE4_545. Lineage (NCBI taxonomy): Bacteria > Pseudomonadati > Pseudomonadota > Gammaproteobacteria > Alteromonadales > Alteromonadaceae > Alteromonas > Alteromonas sp. ABE4_545. The sequence continues at coordinate 26,506 of NZ_JBSWYY010000018.1, read as the reverse complement.
AGCCATACCAACCAATCATCGCCGCCCCAATACCACTGGTGAAATGGTCGTATCCCGGTGCAATATCTGTGGTGAGTGGGCCTAAGGTGTAGAAAGGCGCTTCGTGGCAATGGGTTAGTTGCTCTTCCATGTTTTCTTTAATCATGTGCATTGGCACGTGACCTGGGCCTTCTATCATCACTTGAACGTCGTGTTTCCAGGCAATTTTAGTTAATTCACCCAATGTTCGAAGTTCAGAAAACTGTGCTTCATCATTTGCATCGGCCACTGAACCTGGGCGCAATCCATCTCCTAACGACAATGACACATCGTATTGCGCACAAATTTCACAGATTTCTTCAAAGTGGGTATGCAGGAAATTCTCTTCGTGATGAAACAGACACCATTTTGCCATTATCGCGCCGCCGCGAGACACTATCCCAGTTACTCGATTAGCCGTGAGTGGGACAAACGCCAGCCTCACGCCCGCGTGAATTGTGAAATAGTCAACGCCTTGTTCGGCTTGTTCAATGAGGGTGTCTTTGAATACATCCCAAGTGAGCTTTTCAGCAACGCCATTCACCTTTTCCAACGCTTGATAAATTGGCACTGTACCGATGGGAACCGGGCTATTGCGAAGGATCCACTCGCGTGTTTCGTGAATGTTTCTGCCGGTTGATAAGTCCATCACCGTATCGGCTCCCCAGCGGGTTGACCATACCAACTTTTCCACTTCTTCTTCGATAGAAGACGTGACCGCCGAGTTACCTATATTGGCGTTCACTTTAACCAAGAAATTACGGCCGATAATCATAGGTTCAGATTCGGGATGATTGATATTCGCGGGAATAATCGCTCGGCCTTCTGCGACCTCTTGGCGAACAAACTCACCTGTGATTTCCGTGGGCGTGTTGGCGCCGAAGCTCTGCCCTGCGTGTTGTTCGCTTACCGGATCGGCAGCAAGTTTCGCTCGCCCCATGTTTTCGCGAATTGCAATGTATTCCATCTCGGGCGTGACGATGCCGCGTCTGGCATAGTGCAGTTGGGTTACACAGTGGGAAGGTTTCGCCCGCAGTGGGTTATGGGTGACGTTAAATCTGAGATCATCAAGGGCGATATCTTGTCGGCGAGCTTTTCCAAAGTCTGAGGACAGATCTGCCAAAGACGTGGTGTCAGCTCGGTTCTCAATCCATGACTTTCTGATAGGCTCGATGCCTTTTCTCACGTCAATGGAAGCCGTCGGATCTCCGTAAGGGCCTGAGGTATCGTAAACCGGAATATCAGGATTTTGCTCCCAAGTTAGGTCGGCCTCGTCTTGACCAACTGCGGTGGGTGTTTGCTTAATCATTCGCATAGCAACGCGAATACCAGTTTCGCTTTGCTCAAAATGCCGATAGGAATTAGGAAATGTCTTCCCGGTTAAACCGTGAATAAATTGGGTTGCGTTTTCGCGTTGTTGACGTCGTTGTGACATAGCATTTCACCTTGTTTGTGATGGAGTAATGCTTGTCAGGAGTGAGATAAGACGAACGACACACAGAACTCGCCTAGCAGTGAGTAATGTGTGTACGATGTAGCCTTGTTCCCTTCGCAGGTATTAGCCTGATCAGGTTCAACGGATCCCGCTTTCGCGGTCTCAGCTTGTTATCTCTACGAAATAACGAAGCACTCCGACAAGTGTTTTTTTCAGTATAAGAAGATTTAAAATCAAACTTCAACTGATTTTTTTCGGTTATATTGGTGGCCGTAAAAATATCAACTACGGAATCACACTGCGTTGAATCATTAATATTCCACGTTATGTGGTAGACAATTGAGATATTATAACTAGTGTGAAGTAGCAGATTTTGTTACGCTAAATGGAAATGATTGTTATTTGATTCGCTCGGTAGTTGGTAAATGCTTGCTAACATTTGAGACCTCATAATAACGCGAATAAAAGAGAAAGTGTTATGACGCTGTGGGAACTTGCTAAAAACCAAAAAGCAACAGTTATTGAACTCGACAGTTCACTCAATAGTGACGTTATTCACCGTTTACGTGAGATGGGAGTGGATAAAGGACGAGAAATAGAATGTTTACGTCGCGGCCCGATTGGCGGCCCCATTGTGCTTCAATTAGGCGGTAGTGTTTTTGCAATTGAGCATGAGTTAGCCACAAATATCGCTGTCACCGCGAACTAAATCGCGTCCATTTTTAAGTAATAAATTCAGGATAGAATATACCCTATGCAACGCATTCTAATGGTTGGTAAACCCAACTCTGGTAAAAGTCTGTTGTTCAACCAGCTCACAGGTTTAAGACAGCAAGTCGCCAATTACCCAGGTATTACCGTTGAAGTAAAACGTGGTCGTTGTGGCGATTTTGAATTAGTCGACATGCCAGGAACGTATTCACTGACGAGTTTGAGCAAAGATGAAAAAGTCGCGGTGGATGAAATTAAGCGTGCCATGGCGCAAGACGATACCTCGATGGTGGTGTGTGTATTAGATGCCACGCGCTTAGAGCGTAGTTTGGTGTTGGCGTTGCAAGTGCAAAAACTCGCACTTGAGCACAACAAGCCAATGATGTTTGCCTTAAACTTTATCGACGAAGTACGCCGCATTGGTGAAAATATCGATGTTGAAGCATTGTCGAAAGAGCTTGGTAGCCCAGTAATGGCCCTGTCAGCCCGCACACTAGACGGCTTGCACGAGTTCAAAGTGGGGCTACTTGAAATGGCCGCCGCTCCCCAAGAAAAAGCAATCAACGCAGAAGCAGTGAAAGACGAGCCTGCCATTGAACGCAGCCGCGAGCTTGCTAAAGTGTTTGGGGTGCAACAACATGTGGTGTTGAAAAACCAAAACACGGTTGACGCCTTTTTGCTCAACAGTTGGTTTGGAAGTGTTGCCTTTATTGCGGTGATGTTTGTCCTTTTCCAGAGTATCTTTACGCTAGCCACACCGTTAATGGATGGTGTAGAGGCGCTGATTGAACAGGCCGCTGGTGGCGTGAGTGAAATTACACCAGAAGGCATTGTCACCGACTTCTTCAACGACGCTATTTTTGCCGGTTTGGGGTCATTCTTGGTGTTTGTACCGCAAATAATGGTGCTGACGTTTGTTATCGGATTGCTCGAAGACAGTGGGTATCTTGCTCGGGCGGCCTTGATGTGCCATCGCCCTTTGAGTTTCTTTGGGTTATCAGGCCGTAGCTTTATTCCTTATTTATCGGGTCACGCATGTGCGATCCCTGCCATTATGGCGGCGCGAACTATTGAATCACCGCACAAGCGATTGATCACCATGCTCACTATTCCTTTGATGTCGTGTTCAGCGCGATTACCCGTTTACGCTTTGCTTGTCGCGGTACTTGTGCCATCGGAAGGAACGTTCCTTGGCATCTTTAACCTGCAGGGTACGGCTTTCTTTGGGTTATATTTCTTCGGTATTGTGATGGCACTAATTATCAGTCAGGTGTTAAACAAACTGTTGCCGAAAGATCTCGAACAAAAAGACATGCCTTTTATTCTAGAATTGCCGACGTATCGTTTGCCTCATTGGAAGCCTTTGGTTTATCGCGTTATCAATAGTGGTTTGCAGTTTATACGTCGTGCAGGACCGATTATCTTTATGGTGTCGATGGCAATTTGGGTGTTGGGATACTTCCCGATGAACTCGTCATTAGAAGACTCGTGGTTGGGCCAAATAGGTCACTTTATTGAACCTGTCTTCGCACCAATGGGCTTAGACTGGCGATACGGCATTGCGATTTTACTTTCATTTCTTGCCCGTGAAGTATTTGTTGGCGCTCTAGGTACACTATTCCATATGGATGGTGCTGATGAAGATATTGGTGGGCTAGCAGACCGTATTCAGGCTGATGGCTTAACCGTAGGTGCTGGCCTTGGATTGGTGCTCTTCTACGTCGTTGCATTGCAGTGTGTAGCAACCGTAGCGATGCTAAAAGGCGAGAGTGGTAGTAACAAGCTGTCGTGGGGGCTGTACGTGGCCTACGGCATACTTGCGTACGTGATTGCGGTAGCGGTAAACGCGATTTTTTAGCGCTTTCAACAACAACTAAGCCCGGCAATTAACCATTGATTAGTTGCCGGGCTTTTTTTTATCAGTGGGTTTTGGCCAATTAAGGGGCCTGAAGGTTCATGGCTGCGCGATAAAGCAATGTGGTGAATACGTGTTGCTCTTCGTCACTGAAACCTGTCATGGCGCGTTGATAAATGGCGCGGATTTTTGGGGTTAACTCGGGGAAGAAGGCTTGGCCTTTTGCTGTTAACACTAACCGGCTTGAACGGGCATCATCGGGACACTTCTTCTTTTCAATCAGCTCTTTTTTTTCCAACCTATTGAGTAATCTACTCATGGCCCCGCGGTCGTAATCCATTTTGTTGCACAACTCTACTAACGTAGTGGCATTGCCGTTTGCGATATTAATGATAATGCCATATTGCGCGGCGGTGAGGTCTAAGGGGGCTAATTCAATATCGATTTGTCGAATTAGCAAGTTTCTAAAACCGGCAGTAAGCCTCCCTAGGTCAGCCAGAGGATCAAGAGAATCTAAAGAGCAGCAGGAGCTGGAACGTTCGCCAATCACAATTAGTATCTAAGCATAATTATTATGCGTTTCATCATACCGCACAAGAATGAGCACACAACAGTCTTTACGTTAATTGTTGTTGTAAAAACCGCTCAAAATGTTGGTAACGGCGTTGTTACTCGTGTCGAGAGCCAATGCTTTGTTTATACAATGCCAAGGCTTGGTCGGGCTGAGATTCATGCTCTTTAATTGCGGCTAACAATTGTAAATCTGTAGGCGAGGGCGATAGAGACACCGCTTTTTGTAATGCTTTCTCGGCTAAAACGAAGTCGTTGGCGCGATAAGCGATTTGCCCAAGAATACTGTATAACTCGGCGTTATCGCTATCTTGTTTAATCCAATTTTCCAACCGCTTTATTGCACTTGCAGGGTTGGCTAATTGTAGTTTAGCCATTAACGGTAACAAGGTGTTGTCGGGAGACTTCTTTTGCCATTCTAGCAAATAACGCTCTGCGTTCTGGTGCATGCCTTGCGCCAACAATTGTTCAATGTACGCTGCGCGATAGCCATAGTCGTTGCGCTGCGCTCTTGGTAGAGATTGCCAAAAAGCGTCTAATTGAATTGCGCCTTGTTTACTTGCCACTTCAGACAGCCTGCCTTTTGCAATTTGTTGTTGCCAGTGTTGATACTCGTTTCCTAGAGCTTTTTTCCAGGGTTTGAGTAAACCTTCCAGCTTTTCAAACTCTCCCGCGGCGGCTAACGCGCTGGCATACAACTTTTTATATGCGGCAGTGTGTTTTTTGTTTTCGTCGACATTATCGAGGTAGCGCAGGGCTGATTTTGCATCGTTAGCTTCAATAGCATGCCTTGCTCTAATTATTTGCACGGTATATTCAGCAGCCGGTGATTCTGCCGCTCGGTTTAAAAGATAGTCAACTTTGTCTACTTCGCCTAACGCCTTTGCCGCTTGAGCCGTCACGAGGTAATTAACCCCATCGAAATCGCCCGACTCAGTGTTTTTCATGTGCTCACGAGCAGCCAAAAAATCACCTTGGATCATGGCGTGTAATCCTCGCTCGAAGGCGGCTTGCTTCTTGCGGCTTCCCCAAGTACCAAGCCAGTGGCTGGAGCCTTTCATCATGCCCAAGCTTTTTAAAATCAGCTTGGCGAGTAGATAAACGGCGAAACCTGTTATCAAAAGTATAAAGACACCGTAAACCACGGTGGTTTCAAAGGTCCATAATCCCAATGAAATAAGTACGTAGCCTTCTTCGCCCACCAGTGATGGCGCGACTATCATGGCCAATAGCGCCAATACAAAAATCACGAGGTAAATGACTAAACGCCTCATAATGCATTCGCTCCTTGACCGAATACATGATTAACACGACTCTCAAGCAATTGTGTTAATGCCGCTTGGCTGGCTAACTCACTAGGCAGCACTTCAGCCACATCACTGGATTTAAGCTGGTTGATGCCGTTGATGTACCCTTGTACCTGTGGGGTTTGGGTATCGAATTGCTCGTGAATAATGGTGAGCGCTTGATCCAAAGCTGCTTGATAGAGCGTGGGTTGAGCTTTCAACGCCGCACTTTGTGCTGTTTGCAGCTGCAATTTTAGTTGCTCTTTCGCTAACCATTCTTGAGCTTGTGTCATCATTGGTTCTACGGGGGCTTCACGATGGCGTAAACGGATAAATTTAGATGTAAAGTCGTCCCATGCTTTACTTAAGTTTGCCCGCCAATCGGCTATTGAGTCGCTTACTTCGGTGTCCTGCTCGGCCTGAGTGAGGTCAGGGAGTTGAATTGTGTTCAATGGCAGAGAGTTCACTTTTGCGGTTAAGCCGTTCAACGCGAGAGCAATGCTAGTGAGTGAGACAGGGTTAGCTTGGCGTAATGTTTGAATATCTTCCGCGATCAAACTTCTTACCGGTAACAATGAAGGGTCTGCTAATTCAGACAAACGTTGGTCGGCGTTAGCGAGTAACATGATCGCCGTGCGTGTATCTTTTTCTAACCAAACTTTGCGGCCAGCCATACGTACCAGATAATCTGCTTCAGCAATGAGCCAATCTGCAGGGCGGCGGCCATCTAGCGACTCGAGCTTGCTGGTTGCTTCGTACAATGATTGGGCATTTTCTTTAGCTTGGTTAGCCAGCGCGTTAATTTCAGCTGTACTTTGTTGCGCCAGCTTTTCATTCTTTTGTTGTTGGTTAGTGAGTGCTAATTTCGTTTGTGATAAATCTTGTTCTTGTGCTTGCATACGCTGCTTAAGGCGAGCGTAATCGGCTTCCATCATTTGTTGTGATTGATATTTGGGGTAAACAAAATACCACGCGCCAGCAAGGGCGCAGGCCAGTATCGCGAAGTTCAATACCACCAAGGCCCATAACATCACGGTTTTAGGCTTAGGGTTCGATTGAGCTGTGTCTTTTTCGCTTTTCTTACGACTTGCCGTTGTACTCGAAGCAGTACGTTTTGTTGTCAAGCTTGCTTCTAACTCGGCCAGCTTGTTGTTTTGGCCCGTCTTATCTGAACCTTCGTTCATTCATTTACTCCCAAAAATCCTGCACCCACTTTATCAATGCCTTGTCACTTGCGCCAGTACTTACCGATATATTGGTCATACCCATTTCTTTCAATATTTCAGCGATGCGTTCGCTCACGGTTAACCAAGGAACTGGATGGTCGGCAAGCCAAGGGTATTGCTTTATCAGTAAATGAGCCAACTCTGCACTGGTGGCAATCACGCCACTGACAAGAGATTTATCAACAGCGCCCGTGGCGACAGCCGGCGTTAGTGCCTTTCTTTCGTATACATTGTATTGAGTGATGATAGCACCACGTTCAAACAATGCATCATTGATCAACGTGCGGCCGCCAGCGCCTTTGACTATTGCTACCGACTTGTTATTCACATGCTTGACGATGGGCAGAGCAAGTAAGGATTCTGAGGTATGCTCTGCTGGGCAAAGTGTGTTGAAGCCTGCATTTTTCAGTAAACCATAGGTTGTTTCGCCAATGGCGATCATGGGGTTTTGTATGGTGTTTGGCGACAAATGCTGCACAATGAGTTTTGCGGCCTGTGTACTGGTGACAACCATTATATCTGGCCGCGCAAGGGATAATTGCGTGAATTGGGATAGGGCTGTTGGCGTTGGTGGCGTCGACACTAACGCCACCACATTAACGCTAATCCCCGCATTGGCAAAAGCCGCAGCACTGGTCTGTGCCTTTTCCAATGGGCGGGTTAATAAATACATGCGGTTAGTCGTATAATGCTTTGAGCAGCTCACCTGCACCTTGGGCGAGTAAGTCATTGGCAACTTTATCGCCAATCGCTGCAGCATCTGCTATATCACCGGAGGCTTCAGCAAATAACAAGGTTTCTCCATCGACGCTGCCTACCATGCCTTTTAGTGTAAGCTGATCCTCATCGATAGTCGCAAAACTGCCAATTGGTACCTGACAGCCTCCTTCTAGCGTAGCGTTCATCGCTCGTTCTGCAGTGACACGCGTGGCCGTAGCATCGTGATTCAGTGGCGCCAACAGGGCAATCAGTTCGTGGTCATCATCGCGACATTCAATACCCACCGCGCCCTGTCCAACGGCTGGCAGAGAGAGGGTTGCAGGAATGGGTTGGGTGATTCTGTCAGCCATTCCAAGGCGAATAAGCCCTGCAGACGCGAGAATGATTGCGTCGTATTCTCCTGCGTCCAGCTTAGCCAAGCGGGTATTCACGTTGCCGCGTAAATCCTTGATCACAAGGTCGGGGCGATATTTGCGTAATTGGCACTGCCTGCGTAGGCTTGATGTGCCCACCAAAGCACCTTGCGGCAAGGCATCAATAGCGTCATATTGGTTGGAAACGAACGCATCAAAAGGGTTTTCGCGCTCGCAAATCGCATGTAAACCAAACCCTTCAGGAAACGCCACTGGCACGTCTTTCATCGAATGCACCGCTATATCAGCTCGGCCTTCTAACATGGCAACTTCCAGTTCTTTTATAAACAAACCTTTACCGCCAATTTTGGCTAAAGGGGTGTCTAAGATGCGATCGCCTTGTGTACTCATCGGGACCAGTTCTACGCTCAACCCCGAGTGATGATGTTCAAGGGCGGCTTTTACATATTCGGCTTGCCATAAGGCTAATGCGCTTTTGCGCGTGGCAATACGAATTGTGCGTGCTGAGGTTTGAGTCATGACTCACCTATTACTTCAATTGAGACCAGAAAGGTCTGGCTATTATCTACGTTTGTGCGTGAACGAGATTGATCTCGATCTTTAAGGCAACACTTTCTGCATCCAGCTAGCGATGTCTTTTAATTCAGGCATACATACATTGTGTTGCATATTATAGGTGTGCCAACTTGCATCGTAGCCATTCTCTTTAAGGGTTTGGTAAGCGGCATTCCCCATAAAAATAGGTACTACTTCGTCATGTTCACCGTGAGCCATCATGATCGAGGTAGATTTGTTGGCTTCATGAGCCTGAGACGCCAACGTTCCCGGTTCGCTCATATAAGTTGATAGCGCTAAAATACCGGCCAGTTGAGTACCAAAACGCGTACCTAAATGCAGAGCAATCACACCGCCTTGTGAAAACCCGGCGAGTATGATGCGGTTGGCGGGTACACCCCGAGCAATTTCTGCTTCAATGAGCTTTTCTACGCGCTCAGCAGAATCCTTGACGCCTTCAACATCGGCGCGGCTGTTAAAATCGAACGACTTGATGTCATACCAAGCGCGCATCCGCATCCCATTGTTAATGGTGACTGGCCTTTCTGGCGCATGTGGGAACACAAATCTTACCGACATTGAATCTGGTAACTGTAACTCGGGCACTATTGGCGCAAACCCGTGGCCGGAGTCACCCAAACCATGCAGCCATATCACGGTAGCGGTAGGGGTTTGACTTGGGTTAATTTCAACATAGGGTAACAAGGTGTCTGACATACCGTACAAGGCCTTTGATAATCTGTTATTGGGTTATGAAGATAGCATGAATAGATTTACGGGTGAAATCAGTAAAATAGGCGCAATGCATCGATTTATGCTAACCTTGCGACGTATGCCAACCGACTGAATGATGAATTAGTTACTACATGTCTGCTTTACTCGGAAATCTATTTATCCTTGCCGCCCCTTCGGGAGCCGGAAAATCAAGCCTTATCAAAGCGCTATTGGAAAAACACGGTTCTCATCCCGACTTTCCAGTGCAAGTATCTGTGTCTCATACCACGCGTAAGCCTCGCCCAGGTGAAGAAGACGGCGTGCATTATCATTTTGTTGACCACGAAGAGTTTGAACGCTTAATAGACAAAGGCGTCTTTTTTGAATACGCAGAAGTGTTTGGTAACTACTACGGCACATCACGGGAAACCATCGAACAAACTCTGCATAAAGGTGTCGATGTATTTTTAGATATCGACTGGCAAGGCGCGCGTCAGGTGAAAGCCCTTATGCCTGAAACGTGTACGGTTTTTATTCTGCCACCGTCGGTTGCTGTGTTAAAAGAACGCCTAACCAATCGCGGGCAAGACAGTGAAGAAGTGATCGCCGCGCGAATGAGCGAAGCGGTATCTGAAATGTCCCATTATGATGAATTTGACTATGTGTTGATCAATGATGACTTTGATACAGCCTTGTCTTCGCTGAACCATATTGTTGCCGCTCAACGCCAATTAACGGCGAAACAGCAGTTGAGATATCAAGATCTATTGGATCAATTAGTGGGTGATCAGTAAAGATCGCTAAAAATCCTTGCATCTAGGGCTACCCTGTACGGTTGCGTTATTGTATACTACGCGGCCATTTTAGAGATAACCCGTCGCATTCGGAGAGAGACATGGCTCGCGTAACAGTTGAAGATGCTGTAGATAAAATTGGTAATCGTTTTGATCTAGTACTAGTTGCGGCACGTCGTGCACGTCAAATCGCGACTGAAGGCAAAGAGCCCCTTGTTGATGTAAGTAACGACAAGCCAACAGTAACGGCTTTGCGTGAAATCGAAGAAGGTCTTGTCACTTCTGCTTCTATCGAACAAGAAGAGTTGCGTGATCAAGAGCAGCAAGAGCGTGCAGAGTTTGCATCGGTTGCAAACATTCTTGCAGACCAATAAGGTCAACTAGCTGTAAGTCAAATATGACAGCGCCAGTGAGTAAAGTATGTTACTCACTGGCGTTTTGCCATTGGCAATTCGAAAATTACCCCGTATTCTTAAAACTCTATGATAATGCTGGAGTTACACTAACACGTGTATCTATTCGAAGGGTTAAAACAAAAAGCGTCCGCTTATTTGCCGTCTGAACGCGTTCAGCTGGTACAAGATGCCTTTGTCTTGGCGCATGAAGCCCATGACGGTCAAATGCGCTCTAGCGGTGACCCTTATATTACCCATCCTGTCGCCGTGGCCAGTATTTTGGCCGATATGCACCTTGATCACGAAACATTGATGGCAGCCTTGCTCCACGACGTGATCGAAGATACCCATTTTACTTTTGAAGACCTCGCTGATGCGTTTGGCCAAACTGTGGCCGAATTAGTCGAAGGCGTGAGTAAACTTGATAAAATTGCTTTCAGTACTAAGCAAGAAGCTCAGGCAGAAAACTTTCGCAAAATGATGATGGCGATGGTGCAGGACATTCGAGTGATATTGATTAAGCTCGCTGACCGCACTCACAACATGCGTACATTGGGGTCGTTAAGACCGGATAAGCGCCGCCGAATTGCATTAGAAACGTTGGAGATTTATGCGCCGATTGCCCATCGTTTGGGTATTCATGACGTGAAAAACGAGCTGGAAGACTTAGGCTTTCAGGCTATGTATCCCATGCGTCATCGGGCATTAAAGTCAGCAGTGAAGCAAGCCAGAGGCAATCGAAAAGAAATCATTGAAAACATTCGGGAAGAATTGGCGACCCGACTGGATGAGTATCAGATTGAAGCCACCGTACTGGGCCGTGAAAAGCACTTGTATTCCATCTATCGCAAGATGAAAAACAAAGAGCTGATGTTCAATGAAGTCATGGATATCTACGCCTTTCGTATTGTGGTGCAAAGTGTCGATAATTGTTATCGCTCGTTGGGCGCCATGCATGGTTTATATAAGCCCATTGAAACACGCTTTAAGGATTACATTGCGATCCCGCGTACCAATGGTTATCAGTCACTGCACACATCCTTGATTGGGCCTCATGGAATTCCCGTTGAAGTACAAATTCGTACCGAAGCCATGGATCAAATGGCTGACAAAGGGGTGGCGGCTCACTGGATGTATAAAGAACCCGGTGACAGTGATACAACAGCGCAATTGCGCGCGCGCAAGTGGATGCAAACTTTGTTGGAACTACAACAAAGCGCGAGTTCCTCTTTCGAGTTTATCGAGAGCGTAAAAACTGACCTGTTCCCCGATGAAATTTACGTGTTTACCCCTGATGGTCGCATTATAGAGCTACCTGCTGGTGCGACTGCAGTAGATTTTGCTTATGCCGTTCACTCTGATGTGGGTAACACCTGTGTAGGTGTGCGTGTAGAACGCCGCAACTACAGCTTAAGCAAGCCGCTTGAAAACGGTCAGACGGTAGAAATTATCACCTCGCCGAAAGCGAAACCCAACGCCAACTGGCTTAACTTTGTTGTCAGTGCTCGTGCTCGTACCCGTATCCGGCAATATCTGCGGAAGCAGCAGTCTCAAGAAGCAGTTAACATGGGTAATCGCTTGCTTCGCCATGCCTTGGGCACGGTGAAGTTAGATGACATTGCGCAATCTGATATCGACCGCGTGGTGGCAGAAACCAAACATCAGGATTTTGAATCCTTACTGGTAGATATTGGTTTAGGCAATGAGCTTAGTGCCATTGTTGCCCGCCGCTTGATGGGTGAAAGCCCTGATCTGCCTGAGAAAAAAGGCAACGTGGCAATTCGTGGGACCGAAGGTCTGTTGGTCACTTATTCGCGTTGTTGTCACCCGATCCCCGATGACGAAATTGTAGCTGTGCTTAGTCCTGGTAAGGGCATGACGATTCACCAAACCGGTTGTACCAATATTCGTCGACTTGCCAAGGAAGAGCCACAACGTGTTTTGCCGATGGAATGGGATGACAACGCACAAGGCGAATTTAAGGCGTCGTTGCGCGTAGAGTTATTCAATCATCAGGGTACGTTGGCAACACTCACCAACACCATTGCGAGTTGTGATTCAAATATTATTGGTCTCCAGACCGAAGAAAAGGAAAGTAATGTATACTTTATCGACCTGGAGATAACCACGCATAACCGTGTGCACTTAGCGAATGTAATGCGAAAAATTCGCACTATGCCTGAAGTGCAGCGAGTTTCCAGACACAGTCAATCTCGACAACAATAACGTCAAGAAAACAGGAATTATTATGTCTAAATCGATTATTCAAACCGATCGAGCGCCACAAGCTATTGGTACTTATAGCCAAGCGGTAAAAGCTGGCACGACGGTATACCTTTCTGGCCAAATCCCTTTGGTACCTGAAACCATGGAAATTGTGTCTGAAGACTTTGCCGAACAAGCGACACAAGTGTTTGAAAATATCAAAGCGGTATGTGATGCCGCTGGCGGTACAACAAATGACCTAGTGAAAGTAAATATTTACTTACTTGATTTGGGTAACTTTGCAACTGTTAACGAAATTATGGCGAAGTACTTTACTCAGCCTTATCCTGCACGTGCGGCAATTGGCATCAAAGAATTGCCAAAAGGTTCGCAAATTGAAATTGATGGCGTGATGGAATTACCGGAGTAAAGCATGTCTCCAGAGAGAAACCAGCGAATTCGAGACATGCTGGCCAAGCGACAAACGGATTTGACGGTTTGTCTGGAGAATGTCCATAAGCCCCATAATGTTTCTGCCATCGTTCGTACCTGTGATGCTATTGGCATTCATCGCGTACATACGACATGGGAAGAAAAATACAAGCTGCGCGCTGGCACGGCGATGGGGAGTGAGCAGTGGGTGAGAGTAACCAATCACGATACCATTGGTGATGCAATTGGGCATTTGAAGTCGCAAAACATGCAAGTGCTCGTTACTCACTTGTCTGATAAAGCGGTAGATTTTCGAGAGATTGATTACACCAAACCTACTGCAGTGTTATTTGGCCAAGAAAAATATGGCGCCACTGACGAAGCTATTGCCATGGCGGATCAAGATATTGTTATTCCCATGGTAGGCATGGTGCAATCTCTCAATGTGTCTGTGGCAGCGGCATTGGTGTTGTACGAAGCCCAAAGACAACGTCAAATTGCGGGCATGTACGATGTGCAACATCTCGATGAAGAAGAATGCCAGCGTATGCTGTTTGAAGGCGGCTACCCGCGATTATTACCAGTAGTAAAACAGAAAGGGATGAAATACCCGAAGATTGATGCTGATGGTAAAATTGATGAAGATGAAACGTGGTGGCAACAATTACAATTGTCGAAAGCGGCTTTTAGTGATGAGGTGGGGCTGAAATAACTAGCCCCCTTTAGACCCTGTTTCTGTAGTGCCTGCCAGCCCGCCATTTACGAACGGTTGAGGCTTATTTTCCTTTTTTGCGGCTTGTTGTTCTGTTCTTTGACGAGGAATACAAAGTACTCCGATCAACATCACAATGACGCCTGCAATCAGGTGGTTTGTATATAGACATACAATCCCAGTGAGCATTAACAAAATACTAAATTTTGAACTCATTTTAGCTCCATGTTGCACAATTTCTTTCCTAGCATGCTTAACTGCCAAAGCTCCACCCTATACTAGCACAAGATCTATCACTCGAATTGATACCGATCTAAAATTCGTACTAATTACCGCTAATGCTCAGTGTTTAAAGCAAATTTAGCATGCACGTTTTCACTTCAGACGTGGCCTTGCGCTTGACAGACGAAAACTCTCGCCGTTAAGACCGCATTCAATTTCAAGAAAAAAAGGTAGATGAGTTTTAACGTCTTGCTTTATGGCTAAAAACGCTATCACAAATGAAGCCTTTCCTTGATTTTAGTTAGCAGATTGCAAACTAAATACTACTCCTTTTATTGTGGGAGTTTTCTCACAATAGTCTGAACCGTAAATTATACGAATGTTCAGAAGAGCAGTTTGCCTGAGTGAAAGCGATTCGTCTACATTTGTCGACAAAAATTAACTTTTTCACTGTAAAATCAAGCAACATAGTCTGTAAACACTGAATACCCAATTGAGTCGACACAGCATATTTGAAAGCATTTTCCGAATAAACAGGTCTTGTGTGTACTTAGGTTTTAAATGGAATACATACTATGCGTTTCACTGCGTTATTATTCACCAGTTTTTTGACACTTTTATGCCAGCCTGTTTGGGCTGGGTCGGGTATTGCGGATTCTTCAGAAGAGGTAACGCCGCTGTTAGACGGCACTACAATTCCAAATAGTCAGGTATTTACCGCCGACGGTGAGGCTATCTCATTAATTGAAACGGTTAAAAACCGGCCGGCTATTATTGTTTTCTATCGCGGTGGTTGGTGCCCTTACTGTAATCGACAGTTAGCTGAGCTCAAAGATATTGAAAGTGATTTGGTGGCGATGGGGTACCAAATTCTCGCTATTTCTCCTGAAAGTGTTGAGCGCCTCAATGCCCAGAAATTAAAAACTGAGATGCAGGCAACCATTCTTTCCGATCATACACTTTCCGCGGTCACTGATTTTGGTATTGCCTACTATGTAGATAAAGCAACGAGTATCAAATACGCGGGCTACAACATTGTGCTGACCAAAGACAAAACTGGCCAACCTGTTTTACCTGCACCCGCAATATTTATTGTGGATAAGCAGGGGCGTGTCCAATTTAGTTATGTGAACCCTAATTATCAGGTACGTCCCTCAGCCGAATTAGTTAAGCAGGTTGCTAAAGCCCTCAAAGCTACCGGGATGACAGAATAGCTAAGATTCAAATGAGAGTGGAGGGGCTACCTCCGTAGGTTGGCGAGATGGTTCAACTCGCCAACCTTAGCGCAATCGAGTACACTGCAAATCGAATAAATTACGACGAAAACACAGGGTTGCGTTAATGCCGTCTCTTGCGGCCACGCCTATTACAGCATTGAAAGGTGTTGGGGCTAAAGTGGCAGAAAAGTTGGCCAAAATTGGTCTCAATACAATTCAAGATATTCTATTTCATCTTCCTTCTCGATATGAAGATCGCACCCGCATTTATCCATTAGCTGACTGCCGACCCTTCACTCATGTGAGTATACAGGGTACGGTGATGACGGCTGATATCCAATATGGCAAAAAGCGCATGTTGGTGGTGAAGTTAGCTGATAACACTGGTGGGATCACGCTGCGCTTTTTCCATTTTGGAGCTGCCCAACGGGCAATAATGACACCGGGCAATGTACTGCGGTGTTTCGGCGAAATCCGTACCGGAAAGTGGGGGCTAGAAATGATGCACCCAGAATTCCAATTAGTGGATGAAGACAATAATGACATGCAAGAGTCGTTAACGCCTGTGTACCCCACTACTGACGGGGTAAAGCAATTGACGTTACGCAACTTAACCGAGCAAGCGTTAAAAATGCTCGATAAGGGCGTGTTAGAAGATTTACTGCCCAGTGGCATGTATCAGCAACAAGTATCGCTTAAAGAAGCGTTGTACACAGTGCATCGACCATCGCCAGATATTAATCTGAGTTTATTGGAAGAGGGCGCGCATCCGAGCCAAAAACGTCTCATTCTCGAAGAGTTACTTTCTCATCATTTGAGTGTGCTAAAAGTGCGTCAGCAATCAGACGCGCAACCGGGTATTGCGATTAACATAAACCAACCGTTAATCGATAAACTCCTCAGTGCTTTGCCGTTTTCTCCGACCGGCGCGCAGCAAAGAGTGGTGGAAGAAATTCAACAGGATATGCGCCAGCCTCGACCTATGATGAGGTTGGTGCAAGGCGATGTGGGCTCGGGTAAAACTCTGGTGGCAGCATTAGCTGCACTTTCTGCCATAGGTGCTGGGTATCAAGTTGCGCTAATGGCACCAACAGAACTCCTTGCCGAGCAGCATGCCAATAATTTTAGAGAGTGGCTTTCACCACTGGGGATCGAAGTAGGCTGGTTAGCCGGTAAACTCAAAGGAAAAGCGCGAGAGCAAGTACTGACAGAATTGGAAAACGGCCATATTCAAATGCTCGTAGGTACGCATGCGATCTTTCAGGAAAACGTGAATTATCAGCAATTGTCGCTAGTGATTGTAGACGAACAACACAGATTCGGCGTACATCAGCGTTTAGCATTGCGCGAAAAAGGTGAGCAACAAGGGCGTTTCCCACATCAATTGATCATGACTGCAACACCTATTCCAAGAACTTTAGCGATGACCGCGTATGCCGATTTAGATACCTCGATTATAGACGAGCTTCCTCCGGGCAGAACACCGGTAAAAACCGTCGCTTTGCCGGATTCGCGACGGGCAGATGTGATTGGGCGAGTACAACAGGCGTGTGCGGAACAAGGGCGTCAGGCTTATTGGGTGTGTACGTTAATTGATGAGTCGGAAGTGTTGCAATGCCAAGCGGCAGAGGATGCAGCAGTGACCTTGCGAACCGCTCTACCAAATTTAAAAGTAGGCCTGGTTCATGGTCGCTTAAAGGCGCAAGAAAAACAGAGTGTCATGGCGGAATTTAAAGCCGGTAATTTGGATTTATTGGTGGCAACTACGGTCATCGAAGTGGGCGTAGACGTGCCTAATGCAAGCTTAATGATTATTGAAAACCCAGAGCGGTTAGGGTTAGCGCAATTGCATCAGTTGCGCGGCCGAGTGGGGCGTGGAGCAGTAGAAAGCCATTGCGTACTGCTTTATCAATCTCCACTATCCAAAACTGCGACTAAACGACTTGGCGTATTAAGAGAGTCGAATGACGGTTTTTACATTGCCCAAAAAGATTTGGAAATTAGAGGGCCGGGAGAATTGATGGGTACAAAACAAACCGGTATGGCAGAACTAAAAATAGCAGACTTGGTGCGCGACGCCGAGTTGATCCCTCAAGTACAGCAGATAGCGACTACACTGTGGGAAGCGTACCCGCGCCATGCGCAAGCAATTATTAATCGCTGGATTGGAGCTAAAGAACAATATGGCCATGCCTGATATCGTGATTTATCTAGCTGAAGATGCCTCTGAATACGAGCGACAACGTTCAGCTGCGCTAGCTCAGGCTTATCATTTAACGATTAATAACGAGCAACCCGCAGGTTTAGGGTTGAGCTGGGAAGCAGAAATGCTAGTCCTGAAAGACTTCGATGAGCCTAAACTGAATGGCGTGAGTGTCGACTTTCTTTCTGGTGGTAGTCAGTATAGAAAACAACACGGTGGTGGGGTAAAAGAACCGATTGCAAAAGCAGTGGGTGTTAAAGGTAATAAACCCGTTACTGTAATTGATGCGACACCGGGTTTGGGCCGAGACGCCTTTGTTTTGGTTGCTGTAGGCTGTAATGTCACGCTAATTGAGCGTTCTCCCATCGTGGCTGCGCTGCTAGACGACGGTATTTATCGCTTGCAAAACCAAGCGCCAGAACTTGCAGAAAAGATAAACTTGATACATGGTAACAGTATAGAGGTGCTAGCCGAGTGGCAGGGCGATGTGGTTGATAGTGTGTATTTAGACCCAATGTTCCCGCATAAAAAGAAGTCGGCCTTGGTTAAAAAAGAAATGCGCCTTTTTCAACAACTGTTAGGGCCAGATGACGATCAATGTGATTTACTTGGCCCAGCGTTAAAAGTAGCAAATAAAAGAGTGGTGGTGAAACGCCCGAATACCGCAGAGGTGCTCGCTGGCCAACAGCCATCTATGGCAATAACCAGTAAAAAACATCGCTTTGATGTTTACCTTTGTCAAAACCATTAGGAGACAGTAATGATTCAAGTTGGTAGTACATTACCCGAAGTCACGTTTAGCTTGTTAGTAAACGGCGAAATGACAAACCCGCACACAGGCGCATTATTCGGCGATAAAAAAGTGGTACTTTTTGGCGTTCCCGGTGCCTTTACGCCAACTTGCTCTGCGGCGCATTTGCCCGGTTATGTTGCCTTGGCAGATAAAATCAAAGCAAAAGGTGTCGACAGTATTATTTGCGTATCTGTAAATGATGCGTTTGTTATGGATGCTTGGGGCAAAGCAAATAACGCCGAAGAATTGTTGATGGTTGGCGATGGTAACGCGTATTTTTCTGACGCCATTGGCTTGTCGATGAATACCAGTAACTTTGGTGGTATTCGTTCTCAACGCTACTCGATGTTGGTGGAAGACGGTGTTGTATTGAAGTTGTTTGTAGACGACCCAGGCCAATTTAAGGTCAGCGACGCAGAAACTATGCTAAACGCACTATAAGTGAATTGAATTAGGCTGTTGCCGCGTCGTTGATCGTCGCGGCTTTTTTGTTTTTATCGGTGAGGGGAAAGAAGTTGTTTAAAAACAGTTGGGCTTTGATAGTGGCATTGGTTGTGGCGTTAGCTGGATGTGGTGATGTGAATACTGAAGTACAGGTAACAGGTGGGAGCATCACAGGCATTGTTGAGGGCAAGGCAATAATCTATAAAGGCATTCCATATGCAGCGCCGCCTATTGGGGATCTTCGCTGGCAGCCTCCTCAACCAGTCCGGCCTTGGCAGAACATTCAAGCGGCAACTGATTTTGGCCCAGATTGTATGCAACTTCCCTTTCCTAGTGACGCCGCTCCACTTGGCGTTGAGCCTGCAGAAGATTGCTTGTACGCCAATGTGTGGCGCCCTAAAAAAGCCCCGAAAGAAGGGGCATATCCCGTTATTGTTTGGATTTATGGGGGCGGTTTCGTTAATGGCGGTTCTTCTCCCGACGTATACAATGGCGCTCAGTTCGCAAAATATGGTGCGGTTTTCGTTAGTTTTAATTACCGCGTAGGTCGCTTTGGTTTTTTTGCTCACCCAGCGCTAACGGCAGAAGCAAACGCCAAGGGTGATAATGCACAGCTAGGCAACTATGCATTTATGGATCAAATTGCGGCGCTAAATTGGGTGAAAGACAATATTGCCCAATTTGCAGGTGACCCAAACAATGTAACGATTGTTGGAGAATCTGCGGGGGCGGTATCTGTTCAAGCGCTTCTGCAAGCCCAACAAGCTCAAGGTTTATATCATCGCGCGGCCATCATGTCAGGTGGTGGAAGAGGGCTACTTGCGGCAATGCCACTTTCAAGTGATACAAACTTGTCTGCCGAAGCAGTGGGCGTCAATTTTGCGAAAAGTCAGCAGATTACCAATCCTGATAGTGCCGAATCACAGACTCTTGCGGCTCTGCGTGCATTACCTGCCGAGGCGGTTGTTGATGGTTTAAATTTGGCGGCAATGTCGCCTAAATTTGAGGGCATACCCACGTATTCAGGCCCGATCATGGATGGCAGTATTATGACTGACAATCTTGAGGCACAATTCGAACAGCAGCGCATTGCGAAAGTGCCAGTAATGGTTGGCGCAACCAGCCAAGATATTGGCTTTTCCTTTTTCCCTTCTAAAGAGGCATTGTTTGCTAGTTTTGGTGAACTTGCCGATGAGGCAAAAGCCACTTATGACCCTAATGGTGAAAAGGCATTGGCTGCGGTTGGATACCAGGTGGGTCAAGATCGCATGATGCAAGAGCCAGCGCGGTTTATTGCCAACCAAGTTACGGTAATGGGGCAAGACGCCTTTTATTATCGGTTTGATTACGTTGCTCAGTACATCCGAGACGGGCAAGGTGCGCAACATGCGTCTGATATTCCCTATTTTTTCAGTACAGTGGCGGAAAAATACGGGCCAACTATGACGGATCAAGATAAGCAGGCGGGTAAAATTATGCATCGTTATTTGATGAATTTTGCTCAGTTTGGCGATCCTAATGGCCCAGGTCTACCTAACTGGCTTCCTTATGACACCAACAAACATAATATGCTATTGCTTAATATGGATGGTGTGGCTCAACATGGGCCCGATCCTTGGACCCCACGATTAGACTTGGTCGAAAAAGCATTGGAACTGAGCCGACAATAGATACTAGCAATGGTGGATAAAAGTACTTTGACTCAATGAGACTTCACGTATAATCCGCGCCTCATTTGAGGGGACTTAGTGTGATAAAAAGAGACGTCATTATTATTGGAGCAGGTGCGGCGGGGTTATTCTGTGCCGCCCAAGCGGCGCAGCGTGGCTGTAATGTCGAAGTACTCGACCATGCCAAGAAAGTGGGCCGCAAAATTCTAATGTCTGGCGGAGGCCGGTGTAACTTCACCAATATGTATGCGTCTCACGAAAACTATCTATGCCAAAACCCTCACTTTTGTAAGTCTGCATTAAGTCGATATACCCAGTGGGACTTTATATCCTTGGTGGCGGAATACGGTATCCCTTATCACGAAAAAACCTTGGGCCAACTCTTTTGTGACAATAGCGCCTCAGATATCGTTGATTTACTCCTGTCTGAATGTGAGAAATACGGTGCAAAAGTGACGACGCGCTGTGAAATTCTCAACCTTGAGAAGCGAGAAGAAGGGTATACACTGAACACTTCGTTAGGCGAGTATCAATGCAATAAGCTGGTTATAGCTACGGGTGGTTTGAGCATGCCTAAGCTAGGCGCAACACCCTTTGGTTATCAAGTCGCTGAGCAATTTGGTATTAACGTATTGCCGACCAGAGCTGGCTTAGTGCCGTTCACGCTGCACGATAAAGACAAAGCACAACTGGCTCCGTTGAGTGGTGTGGCAGTGGATTGTTACGCCAGCAGCCAAAATACAGGCTTTAGAGAAGCTATGCTATTTACCCATCGTGGGTTAAGTGGGCCAGCAATGCTGCAAGTATCGTCATTTTGGGAAGCAGGCGATACCTTGACGATTGATTTACTGCCAACTGAAGACGCAACGGAAGCACTGTTTGCACAACAAAAAGAATCCCCTGATACTCAATTATCAACCTGTTTGTCAAAGTTCTATCCTAAGCGAGTGGCGCAAACGCTAATTGAGATGAACGGTTGGGCCAACAAACCGGTTAAGCAATTTACTCATAAAGAAATTGAAACCATTGGCAGTATGCTGAACAACTGGCAAGTAAAACCAAATGGCACTGAAGGTTATCGCACCGCAGAAGTCACGCTAGGCGGTGTTGATACGGATGCACTCTCATCGAAAACTATGATGGCGAAGCAGGTAGACGGCCTTTATTTTATTGGTGAAGTGGTGGATGTTACCGGTTGGTTAGGGGGTTACAACTTCCAATGGGCGTGGTCTTCAGCCTGGGCAGCAGCGCAAGATTTTTAGTTTGATTGAATTTCGCACATAAAAACTTTTTATTCTGAGTCCGCTACCTTATTAGATTTTTGATCAGCCACCATTTTACTTTCGGTTTTAAGAGGCTTTCCTTCTGGGCAAAAGTCCACCAAAAAATCGTTAATACTCGCGAACAAATTTTCTCTGACCAAGCTGTAGTGGACATACTGGCCTTTTTTTTCTGATGTAATTAAATTTGCGTTAACAAGAGTATTTAGGTGCTTTGACAACGAGGGTTTACTCATCTCAAATCTTTCTGCTATTTCGCCAGCAGTTAAATTCGCCTCAGATAGGTAAGCTAATATTTTTCGTCTAACGGATGACGATAATGCTTGAAATACGTTATTCATGAGTTATATATTTAGCTAAAAAGCTAATTAACTAAATTCGACATAAGAATATAATAGCTAAGCTGAAAGGAAAACTCTATGTCTGAATCGGAAAAGCAAGGATGCGAGCCTTCAATAAGCAGCAGAAAACGCAACATACTTATCTTCGTTTTGATAGGTGTTACGTCTGTATTTATTCGCCTGCTTTATTCTTATGAATTTGAAACCTCTGCTCTTTTGTATGTAGGGATACCATTTTTTGTCGCTATAGCATTGTTAGCTATTTTAAAGAAACCACAGCATGACACGGTCGGATCTTATTACGTTTATGCTTCGAAATGGTCGTTTATAGTGATGTTGGGCACTTCGATAATACTGTTTGAAGGCTTTGTTTGTGTTGTTATTTTCATGCCAATCTACTTCTTTATACTTTTTCTCATGTACCTCTTTCATACAATGGTTCTTCGCCTACATGATAAAAAGAAGAATACATTACATGCTCATGCCCTTCCTGTTTTAATCGTTGTCAGTGCGTTTGAAGGAGTTGTGCCTTCATTCGAATTTGATCGGGACTACTCAGTTAGCCGAGATATTTTGATTGATGCGCCTGTGGAAGTTATTCAAGCTCAATTAAAGCAACCAATGGAGCTTGATGTTGATCGAAACTGGTTACTTAGCCTGTTCCCAATGCCAACCGATATTGAAGCTGGAAGCCTATCATCTGGAGATGTTCATAATATAAAGTTTGTATATCACCGCTGGTTTGTAACCAATACGCACTCTGGGTCAATGTCACTTGAGCTGACTGAAGTATCAGACGATTACATAAAAACCACATTTCTAGAAGATACTAGTTATATAAGTAACTACATGGATTTAAAGGGAACAGAAATTCGTTTTGAAGAACACGATAACGAACAAACTAAAGTTACTTTGACGATACATTACACTCGATTTCTTGATCCAGTCTGGTATTTCGGCCCGTTGCAGGAATATGCAATTGGTAAAACGGCAGAGCTTCTCTTATCTGAGCTGTTCGTACCACATTCTGTCCAAGATATCTGATGGGGGACTCAAATATGTATAGCAACGAGAGAGTTATCACGGGGCAACAAGCCAATGCGAGTAAAGGGCAAGTGATTATGTCTCCATTGAAGTTGTTTTGGGTCGGTGGCGTATTCTTAGTAGCGATAATCGGAGGTTGGCTCACATTCTCGTGGAATGCCGTTATTATATTTATTGTTTCGACAGCGATTTCTTTGTGTTTAGGGCATTCACTTGGAATGCATAGGCGGTTGATACATAAAAGTTATGAGTGCCCTAAATGGATGGAGTATTTGTTTGTTCATTTGGGAGTTATCGTTGGACTTGCAGGCCCGTTTGGTATGATGCGGACTCATGATATTCGTGATTGGGCACAGAGGCAGGAACAGTGTCACAGCTATTTCGGTCATCAACAGCCGATGTTTACTGATTTTTATTGGCAGTTGTTTTGCGATATTAAATTGAAAAGCCCTCCAAAAATACAAATTGAACCTGAAGTAGCCAATGACAAAGTCTATCAATTGATGGAGAAAACTTGGATGCTCCAACAGTTACCGATTGCAATGCTTTTGTTCATGTTGGGCGGCGTATCATGGGTAATATGGGGAGTGTTTGTTAGAGTTTCAGTATCTATCTTTGGGCATTGGTTAATAGGCTATCATGCTCATAATGAAGGTCATCGAGATTGGCATGTTAATGGTGCCTGTGTTCAAGGTCACAACGTGCCCTTTGCTGCGATTCTTACAATGGGCGAGAGTTATCATAACAACCATCATGCATTCCCTGGTTCGGCAAAGTTAGCATTGCATGATGGACAGATAGATTTAGGTTGGAATGTATTAAAATTGCTATCGCGCTTTGGTTTGGTGTGGAATATTGTTTTGCCAGAGAGCTTACCTGAAAGACCTGAATTAAAGCGTATAGAAGATTCGACCTATTTGTAGATTCTCACATAATAGTATTTTTCACCACGGACGGTATTTAATCTCATAGCAGTTACTCGAAGGGAGGTTCATCTTGCACTTTTTCGACATAGCGAAGAGTTGAACGGGTTATAACCATTGCTAACAAGCCTAATGCAATTGCCAACCAACCCACTTTCAGATAGGCAACGAAAAAAAACGTAATTAATTGTAGCCATAAAAATATAATACCAATGTGATGTAGCTTATCGCTCTGTTTTTGCGCGGAGAAAATACACAACGAGCTCACTAACCCCAATAGAACAGGTAAGTAAAATTCAGGCTTCTGGCTTAACAGTAATGCTAGCAATGCACCAAGGTTAACTAATGCAATGACTTTGCTGTAAAATGTCATGTATTCCTCCGGATTAATTATCGTTAATTACTGGCTGCGTTAATAACATCATAAGTAAACCACGCTACCGCTAGGACAGTACCCACACCGGAACCAAACAAAAAGCCTCTGGCCACATTTTTAGCGATAATACGGGCAGCTGAGAGAGCGACAGTTTTCTTTGATGCGCCACCAGATACCATTTGAACTTCGTTGATATTGAGTTCTTTCACGCTAGTTATCCTCTTTGAAAAGAGAACGATAAGCTGAAGTCAATCCTAGATAAGTGATAGTAGCACTAGTGGTAATCCCTAGGGAGATACCGGTAATCTTTGCTGCTAATCCCAAAGCTGGTGGAATTAGTACTACTACACCTCCACTCACACATTCAATTTCGTTCCGAGTTATTTCTTTCATACTTTGCTCCTATGTCAAAAAGTCTGCTTTTTACAAAAGCAAATAAATAAGAACATCTAAAAGAGTTAAAAATAACTGTACTGAGCTCCTGAATTCAAAAACGGCTTCTATTTATGTCTCAATTGATGTAAAACAATGTAACTAGTTACGCATTTATAGGGGGAAAGTATTTTGGATATCTTGCAACAAGTCGGTGCGGCGGCATTGGGTAGTCGTTTTAGGCGTCTGGCCGAAAAGTTCACAGCTGATGCGGCTAGTTTGTACAAGTGGTATGGCGTGGAGTTAGAGCCTAGTTGGTTTCCGATTTTATATCTCCTGTCTGATCACAAAAGTGTCGCAATTACTGAAATAGCCTCCCTAACAGGTCAGTCGCACCCTTTTATTAGTAAAACCATTCGACAGATGAAGGCAAAAGAGCTTGTTCATTCTCTACCTTCGGCAAAAGATAAACGAATAAACAAGATTGCGTTGACGGAAAAAGGGCTATCAGAATGGCGAGCGCTACAACCACAACTTTCAGATGTATCTAGCGCGATGCAAACTCTATTAGAAGAAGTAGATAGTGAATTTGTAAAACGGTTGGATAGATTGGATAACGCATTAGACCAAGAATCATTTTATAACCGAGTTAAAGCCGAGCGCAGACAGCGAGAGTATACTGATATAAAGATTATTGAGTTCGATCTGGAATATCAAAACGCATTTTATGAATTAAACAAACGTTGGATACAAAGGTATTTCACCTTAGAGCCTGCAGATCTGAAAGCATTAACATCACCAAAGGAATATATCCTTGATAATGGTGGAAAGATTTTACTCGCTCAGACGAAAAACGGAGATATTTGCGGCACGGTCGCGCTGATCGCAATGAACCCAGGTGTTTATGAGTTAGCTAAGATGGCGGTAGATGACAACTATCAAGGTCTAGGGATCGGTGAAAAGCTAGGTTATGCAGCCATCAAGTTTGCAAAATCCAAGGGTGCATCAAAACTATTTCTCGAAAGTAACCGTAAACTCGCTCCTGCTATTCACCTTTATACCAAGTTGGGGTTTGTAGAAGTAAAGAGTATAGCGTCACCTTATGAGCGTTGTGATATTCAGATGGAACTCAATTTATTAGCATGAGGATCCAGTTGATCCCTTTGTAACGAACGGATCCGTATGAAACGTGTGGTTTTTCGTATGAAAATCACACGTTTCGTGTGCATTTTGTGCGATCAGAAAAAAGATCGCGGGTTTTTCAAAAAAGGTGTTGACCCTAGGAGTGAGTTCTCTATAATGCGCTCCACTTCGACGGGGAAGGCCAAACAGCCCGAAACGTAGAAGGGCTTCAGGCCTTGTCTGAAGCGGGTTTCAGTGAAACGCTTCGAAAATTAATTTTCAAAAAAGTGTTGACACAGAGAGCCAGGAGCGTAGAATGCGCATCCCGCTTCGGGGCTAACTTAAAAGAGTTCACGAAGCAGCGAAAACTCTCTGTAAGAGATAAGTTTCGCACTGTTCTTTAAAAATTGATAACAAGACAATCTGTGTGGGCACTCGTTAAAGAGTGTCACAACGACAATTCATATTTCGATATATTTAATTGAAGAGTTTGATCA
>NZ_JBSWYY010000017.1:0-91655 GCF_056161325.1 Alteromonas sp. ABE4_545 | reverse complement strand
CTCGTATTGTTGTGGGGATTTTGGGGTTAGCATGGTGAACACTCCGAATTTCACTATGCCTATTAGATCAAAGCCCCAGACTTTCGTCTAGGGCTTTTTCAACAGTCTGCCGCATAAATGCGGTTTTTTGTCACAGAGAAAATGGCGGGTTAGCTGCGCTTACGTCGGCGAAGGAAAACCAACGGTAGCATAACTATTGGGAATAACCACGACAAAGACGCACCTTGACGTTCGTACCCTTCTTCGTCCACATCACAATTATCAATTCCACCACTGGTCGGCGTTAATTTCACCGCAATGATTTTATCGACTTCGTCTGTGTCTGCGCTGTCGTCCAAAATATCTTCACCATTGATGTAGGTATCAGTGATTCGAATTCTTGCATTAGCAATAATTTCATTCGAATCATTAATGTCTACTGCATCAATCAACTCATATTTGTTCTGGTCAGTACAGCTCAAATATGTGTTCAAATCGATGAATTCGTCGGCTTCCATATCGTACAAAAACGCGTGCTTTTCTCGGTTTGTATCGGTAGTGGCTTCATAATCCGCCGCGCCCACAACCATATTGTTGTTGTTGATCGCACTTGGCGTTACACCAGATGAACTGAAAAATCCGCTCGGCAACAAGGTTTCACCTGTGTCCAATTTGTAGATATACAACTTGTTACGGTTGGTGTCGTCGCTGTCGCGCAACGTATAACCGGTTATCCAACCTTCATCGTTAATATCAATAGCGGTTGAAATTAAGTTTTCGCTACGCGGTAGCAATTCAACGGTGTCGCCGTCTTGGTAAGCCACAGCAACGAGTTGAGTCTCATAGGCGGCGCTACTATTCGGGCGAGTAACCACAACGGATTCACCCGTTTGAGAATCACCTACAGCAATACCATTATTGTTGATGCCATAAGCTCTGGCTACATAGCGGCTGTCGTCTGATGATTCAGGCGTAAATACCAAGTCGTAAACATCAACATCGAGCACTGTACCTGACGAGTCAAGTTGCCAAATATGTGGGCGGGTTTGACTTAACCCAACGAAAGTACTGGAAGTGTTGCGAATGTTGTACTTACACACCGCCTCAGGAATATCGCTACGCTCGTCTTCGTCTTCACACGCATCTTCGTAATCTTCAACGGTTTCGCTGATCCACGAGCTGCCATAACCAGCCACTTGCAGTCGGTTATTAATTGCAAACGCATCTGAGTAACCGCCCATGGTGTCGTCGTCTGGAAGTAGCCCGAAAGTCTGCCCGTTTATCTGCACAAATGCTCGGCGAAGTACGTCGTTAACCACGTAAGTGTATTCGTTGTCGTCTTCGTCTTCGTAGTCGATTTCGTTCCAATAACCTTCGGTAGTACCTACAACAAAGTCACCGTTAACAGCATCACGAGCGATGGTGTAAACGCTTTTACTGTAGTCGTCGAATTTTTCTTTGTATTGGTCAAAACCAAATACGCCGTCGTAATCGATGGTATCCGTAATATAGCTGCGGTACTCGGCTAAGTGTTGGGTTGTGATTGTTCCATTGTCACGCGCATCAACGAGGTATTCCCACAAACGGTGGTAGTCCTCGGTACTCGGGTTTTCTTGTTCAACCGCACTAGGGTCTTCAAACAAGAGTAAGAAAGACAGGCTATCAAAATCTAACAGATCATAGTCAATCGGCGGGTTGTACTCATCTTTGGTTGTTGTCACCATTACGCCATTTTCGCCAATAGATTTGGCGAAATTATGATAAGCCAAATCGTTAACCGGCACGGTAGATAACGTATAGTTTGCGGCAATGGCTGACACTGATGAGGTCGCAAGGATTACTGCGGACGCAAGCTGTTTTAGTTTCATTCAAAATCCTGTTTACTGCTGATTATCTTCCAGCATGCTTTCTAGTTCATCCCAACGCTCGTAAGCATGAGATAATTGTTCTTCTGTTTCGTTCAACTCATTCAGAATTGGCGTTGTTTCGTCACCTGACTTTTTGAAAAACTCAGGATCATTCACAACTTCTTGCAATGAAGCAATGCGCGCTTCGAGTTCTTCGAGCAACGCAGGCAAAGCATCAAGCTCTCGCTGGTCTTTGTATGATAACTTCTTCGTCTTCCTAGTTGAAGACTTTGCACTAGGACTCTGTGCAGTTGAATTAGTTTCATTTTTTACGCTTTCTTGCTGCTTTTCTTTTTGTTTGAGTTTGTCTTGTTCAGCATACCATTGCTCAACGTCAGTAAAACCGCCAACAAACTCACGTAAATAACCACTTCCCTCAAATACTACCGCACTGTTCACAACATTATCGACAAATTCCCGGTCGTGGCTCACCAGTAGCACAGTACCTTGGTATTCTGACAATAGTGTTTCTAACATTTCAAGAGTTTCGACATCAAGGTCGTTTGTGGGTTCATCGAGTACAAGCACATTACTGGGTTTGAGCATCAGTTTTGCCAGCATCAGGCGGTTTTTTTCACCTCCTGATAAAGACTTAACGGGTGCATTAACACGCTCAGGCGTAAATAAATAATCTTGTAAATAACTGATAACATGACGGGGGTGACCGTTTACCATCAAATCACGTTTACCGTCGCCCACGGCATCGATCACCGTTTTTTCTAAGTCGAGGCCTTGACGGTGTTGATCAAAATACGCCACTTCTAAGTTAGCGCCTTGTCTGCACTCCCCTTCTGTGGGCTGAAGTTGGCCTAATAACAACTTAATTAGGGTTGATTTACCACTACCATTTGGCCCGATGAGAGCAAGCTTATCACCACGCAATACATTAAGATCAAGCCCTTTTACGATGGTTTTACCTTCAATGTCGTAATGCAGGTTTGTGGCCTCAAATACCATTTTGCCTGAACGCTGGGCTTGATGCTGAGACACCAAAGCGTTGCCTTGTAAAGCACGTCGTGCTTTGCGCTCTTCACGCAACTTTTTCAACGCTCGAACTCGGCCCTCGTTACGGGTACGACGAGCTTTAATGCCCTGTCGAATCCATGTTTCTTCTAACGCTAATTTGCGGTCGAACTCTGCGTTTTGTGAGGCTTCGATTTCGAGATCTTGCTGTTTTTTCTCTAGGTACTTTTCATAATTACCCGGATAGCTCACCACTTTACCACGATCGAGATCCACAATTCGCGTTGCCATATTGCGGATAAAGGCGCGGTCGTGGCTTACGAAGACAATTGACCCTTGATATTGCTTCAAACTTTGTTCTAACCAGCGGATCATATCAATATCTAAATGGTTAGTGGGCTCGTCGAGTAACAGAATATCGGGTGAACGCACTAAAGCGCGTGCAAGCGCCGCTTTACGTCGCCAACCACCTGACAAGGTCGACAGCGATGTATCTGGCTCAAGCTTCAGCATGGTAAGCACTTGTTCAATTTGTTGCTCAAACTTCCATGCATTCTGCGTTTCTAATTGTTCTTGCAAACGTTGAAGTTTATTGAGGTTGGTCTCGCTGGGGTCAGTGGCGACCAACTGTGTTTGCTTGAAGTAGCCTTTTAGTGTGTCGGCGACTTCGGCTAACCCTTCTGCGACATAGTCAAACAAGGAGATGTCTGTAGTCGCGGGTGGATCTTGCTCCAAACGAGCAATAACAAGGTTATTTTCAACAATGCGCTGACCGTCATCGGCAATAATATCGCCTGCGATCACTTTCATTAATGTTGACTTACCACTGCCGTTACGGCCCACCAAACACACTCGCTCGTTAGGCTGAACCAACAGGTCTACACCATCGAGGAGTGGCGGGTTACCGTAAATTACCGTGATATCTTTAAGTTGTAACAAACTCATGCAAGAAAATGCTCCAGTTCCTGCAATGTGAAAGGCCACCCCAACTCTGCTTGCGTATCGTCCCGCTTGATCACCGGAATGCGAACAGCATACAAATGATAATGTTGCGTGTTTTCACGAATATTGTGCTTTTGAATGTCTAGCGATGCATAGTACTGACTTTGCGACAGTATTTCATCGGCAATATCACATAATTCACAATGTGGCCCAGTAAAAAAGTGCAAAATCATAAACTCAGTAACCAGCACTGATGAATATTTGGTCTGCGTTTGAAGTCTTCGGGCAATGTTTCTTGGCTAATGTTGTCAATAGAAAAACCGAGCGCTGCAACGCCGCTTTCGTCCAATTTAAAACCACGCTTATTATTTGAAAACAGAAGCTTACCGCCTGCTTTTAAACACTTTCTTGCGTCGGTTAACATGGCAAGATGATCTCGCTGCACGTCCCATGTTTGGTCCATGCGTTTAGAATTGGAAAACGAAGGTGGATCAATAAAGATGAAATCGTATTGTCCATTATGAGTCGCTAACCACTGTAAACAATCTGCTTGCACAAAGTGATAAGGCCCTTTCAACTTATTGGCTTCAAAGTTGTCTTTTGCCCAATCGAGATAAGTACGAGACATATCAACGGTAGTGACAGAGCGAGCTCCTCCCAGCGCGGCAGCGACTGACACACTGCCTGTGTATGAGAACAAGTTCAACACGTCTTTGCCCTTAGACAAAGCTTTGACTTTTTCTCGTGTTGTGCGGTGGTCGAGGAACAACCCTGTATCAAGGTAATCGGTTAGGTTGACCAATAACTTAGCGCCATTTTCCCAAATTGTGAGGCGCTTGCCTTGCTTGTCCATTTTCTCGTACTGATTTTTACCTTTTTGTTGCTGGCGTACTTTTAACACCACCTGACTTGCGGGCACTTGCATAACAGCGGGCAAATGCAATAACACCTCTTGTAATCGACGCTGAGATTTTTCAGCCTCAATATTTTTGGGCGGTGCGTACTCTTGCACAACCAGCCATTCACCGTATTGGTCAATCGCAACGTTATAATCAGGTAGATCGGCATCGTAAATTCGATAGCAATTGGTATCGATTTTTTTCAGCCATGGCTTCATCTTTTTAAGGTTTTTGCGCAAGCGGTTGGCAAACTCGTGATTTTCAGCGCTATCACCATACTGTTGGCAATTGGCCTCATCGAGGACGTAATTCACCAACTTACACTCGAGCTTACCATTCATCATGGCGTACTCTTTTGCCGCTCTTAGTTTCAGCACACGTAATAATTCACGGTTGCTACTAAGCAGTGAAACCTGCCAATCACGCCATACTGACTTTAACTGCTGACCCCACTGTGAGAACAATGGGAGCAATGAAGTAAGTTCACCAAGGCGTTCACCGTATGGCGGGTTGGATACTAAATACCCTGCTCCAGCAGTGTTGTCTGGTACTGCTTTTACGGCATCTTGATTAGCAAAGCGAATATAGCTGAACACGCCTGCTTCGTCGGCATTTTGCTTGGCTATATTAACTAAGCGTCGGTCGATGTCGCTGGCAAAAATTTGTGCAGGCGGTGTCACTTTTGCGTTTTCAGCCTCACTCACTAGCGCTTGCCACTGGCTTTCGTTGTGGCCTAGCCATTCAGAAAAGCCCCAATGGTGTCGTTTTAGCGCTGGCGCGGTATTTGAAGCCATGAATGCAGCTTCAATCGCAAGGGTGCCTGAACCACACATTAGGTCATACAGCGGTTTATCGGTATTCGACGCCCAACCACTTCGCATTAACATGGCCGCAGCAACGTGTTCTTTTAACGGAGCAGCACCGGTATCGGTACGATATGCCCTTTGGTGCAAGCTTCCGCCGGACAAATCTAGTCCCACAATAAGCTTGTCTCTGTGACAACGTGCATGTATCAGAATATCTGGCTGTTGTTTTTCAACGTTGGGTCTGACACTGCCCTCTTCAAGGAAGTGATCGACCACCGCATCTTTGACTTTTAACCCGCCAAACTGAGAGTTATTGATTGCACGGTTAGTACCGTTAAATTGCACGCTCAGCGTTTGATTAGCTCGCATATGCATAGACCAATCAATAGAAGCTGCGGTGTCGTATACTGCTTCGGCACTTTCTGCGCTGCCTTCGGCTAGCACCCACACCACGCGGTTTGCTAAACGTGACCATAAGCAAACGCGGTACGCGTCGATTAATTCTCCAGAGAATTGTAATTGACCGGGCGCGACTTTAATTTCTGCCTCTGGACAGAGCGTTAGGACTTCTTGTTTAAGAAGTTCATCAAGACCACGACTGGTCGTGACGAGTATCGTATTCATAATAAAACCTGGTTGGTTTACTGCAATTACAGACTATCGACAATCTGTTTAATGAGTTTGGGACCTTGATAAATAAACGCCGAGTAAACTTGTACTACACTCGCGCCAGCGGCCAATCTGGCTTTTGCTGATTCAGCATCGTGGATCCCTCCCACGCCGATAATAGGGATTTGGCCTTTCAACGCAGCGGATAATTGTTGGGAAACCAAGAGGCTTTTGTCACACAGTATTTTACCGCTTAGACCGCCAGCTTCCTCTGCATGGGGTAAACCGGCTACCGGCTCTCTCGACAAGGTGGTATTGGTGGCTATTACACCGTCCATTTCCGCGCTCAATAGTGAGGCAGCGATGCTGTTTACTTCTTCTTCGTTTAGGTCAGGTGCAATCTTAATAAACATGGGAACGTATTTGCCGTGTTTATCAGCTAGGGCTTTCTGCTCTACTTTCAAACCGGTTAGCAATCGGTCTAACGCTTCGCCGTATTGTAGATTACGCAACCCAGGTGTGTTGGGTGAAGAAATATTCACAGTCACATAACTGGCGTATTCATACACTTTACGCAAACAAATTAGATAATCGTCCAGTGCGTTTTCTTCGGGCGTGTCTTTGTTTTTACCAATGTTTATCCCTAAAACACCTTTAAACACTGACTTTTTAACTTGCTCGACAAGATAGTCCACACCTTTATTATTAAAACCCATGCGGTTGATGATGGCGTCTTTTTCTGGGATGCGGAACAAACGAGGTTTTGGGTTACCCGGTTGCGGGCGTGGTGTCACTGTGCCCACTTCAACAAAACCAAAGCCCATGGCCGCAAATGCATCAATACATTCACCATTTTTATCCAAACCCGCCGCTAAGCCAACGGGATTGGGAAATGATAGCCCTGCAACTGTCACAGGCTTATCCGCAACTGTTTCGCTATATATCCCTTTGAGGACAGAACGCTGCGTGCGTTTTAGCCAATTAATGGTGAAATCGTGGCTCTTTTCAGGCTCACATTGAAGCAGTATTTTTTGGACTATCTGGTACATGGTTTCCACTAAAAAAAAGCCCTGCTTAACAGGGCTTGTTCGTTATGCATTTAATCGCGTAGTTTAATGGTTCGCCTTCACGCTTAAAAGCATCAATTCACGTAAAGCGACAGAAAACTTCGCAAATTCGTGTGTTGTACTGGTTTTGAACTCGCTCATCATGTGATACCAGCGTTTTAATAGCGCTTTATTAGACTTCATCCAAGCGTTCAGCAATTCGTCTGCATCTGTGCTCTCAGGATAAATAGACAACAAATTTGCTGTAATTGAACGTTGTTGCCAGTCTAACTCTTCACGGTATGACGCTCTAGCCAGCGCTTGCCAATGGTTGCTCACCGCTTGATGATTGATTTGCTCTAGGAACCAATGCAGCTCTAAACGTGAACCTAATTGGAAGTACAAGCGAGACACCACTTTTACATCGTGTCCGTTTTCAACAATTTGTGCTAAATCCATGCTAGAGAACATATTGCTCAAGCTCGCCACGCGATAGGCTATTTCTTGCGGTACGCCATCATTGGTTAATGACAAAATATGCGACTCCATTTGTGCGTATTCGTCTTCAACCAAGTAATCTTGCAGGTTACGTGACAACGAATCAAACGTATCGCGATAACTATTGATGGCCTCTTGAATACCTACGCCCTGCTTACCATGACGGATATACCAACGGGTAGCACGGCGAAGTGTACGGCGTGCACTGTCTAGCATTT
Source organism: Alteromonas sp. ABE4_545 (assembly GCF_056161325.1). Lineage (NCBI taxonomy): Bacteria > Pseudomonadati > Pseudomonadota > Gammaproteobacteria > Alteromonadales > Alteromonadaceae > Alteromonas > Alteromonas sp. ABE4_545. Next base: position 83,788 of record NZ_JBSWYY010000017.1, on the reverse strand, counting down.
TCAGCTGTAAATCGGCACAAATGGCATTGTCGAGAGATTCAATGCTCTCCCACAATGACTGCATGTCGAACACACCTTTAATAATACTGTAGGCGTTCGCGATTTCATCCACCGACGCTCCGGTTTCTTCTTGCATACGGAAGACAAAGTTCAAGCCCATGTCATTAACCATATTGTTGGTTAATTTCGTGGCAATAATTTCACCGCGTAGTGGATGTTGCTCCATTTGTTCACTGAAGCGTTCGCGCAACACTTTCGGGAATGCTTCAATCAGCAGTTGTTTGTGGTATGCGTTATCAGTAATTTCAGGAATGTTTAATTCGTCTTTCAGTACCATCTTGCCATAGGCAATGAGCACGCTTAACTCAGGGCGCGTCAATCCGCGGTCGCTGGCCAAGCGGTCTGAAATTTCATCATCTGACGGGATAAACTCCAGCTCTCTGTTTAACGCACCGTCGCGCTCCAAACCGTGAATAAAGCGCAATTGCTCTTTTAGTTGTGCTACGCCAGAGCGTTCTGTAATTGAAATAGACAGCGTTTGGCGATAACAGTCTTGTAGTACAATTTTGGCTACGTCATCGGTCATATCGTAAAGCAAGTTGTTGCGTTGCTTCACGGTTAGATCACCACTGTTGACCAGTGAGTTGAGGAGTATTTTGATGTTCACTTCATTATCTGAACAATCTACTCCACCCACATTGTCGATAAAGTCGGTGTTAACTCGTCCACCGTTTGCTGCGTATTCAACACGGCCTAATTGGGTCAGCCCTAAGTTACCGCCTTCACCGATGATTTTGGCCTGAATATCTTCGCCGTTAACACGCAAATCATCGTTAGCGCGATCACCCACATCACTGTGCGACTCTTTGCGACTTTTCACGTAAGTGCCGATACCGCCATTCCAAATAAGGTCTACTGGCATTTTCAAAATGTTGTGGATCAGTTCATTAGGTGTCATTGTCGCCTGACGTGTACCCAACCACTTTTTCATTTCCGGTGTGAGCTTGATAGATTTTGCCGCACGGCTAAAAATACCACCGCCTTTAGAAATCAGTTTGGCGTCGTAGTCTTCCCAGCTCAAACGTGGGTTTTCGAACAATCGTTGACGCTCTTTGTAACTCGCTGCGGCGTCAGGAGATGGGTCGAAGAATATATGTAAGTGGTTAAAGGCTGAAATAAGGCGTGTATGTTCAGACAACAACATGCCGTTACCGAACACGTCGCCCGCCATATCACCAATACCAACACAGGTGAAATCTGTGGTCTGGCAATCGATACCCACTTCACGGAAATGGCGTTTAACCGATTCCCATGCGCCGCGTGCGGTGATGCCCATTTTCTTATGGTCATAACCAATACTACCACCTGATGCAAAGGCATCCCCCATCCAGAAGCCATATTCTTCAGAAATACCATTAGCAATATCTGAGAAGGTAGCGGTACCTTTGTCTGCCGCGACTACCAAGTAAGGGTCATCTTCATCCAAGCGGACCACATCAACAGGCGGAACAATGTCACCATTTACGATGTTGTCAGTAATATCGAGAAGCGCACGAATGAATATGCGATAACAGGCTTTACCTTCTTCAAAAAACGCTTCTCGACCACCCGTTGTAGGCAAGCGTTTACAAATAAAGCCGCCTTTCGCCCCAACCGGTACGATAACCGTATTCTTTACCTTCTGCGCTTTTACCAGGCCAAGTACTTCAGTACGGAAGTCTTCCTGACGATCAGACCAACGCAAACCGCCACGTGCCACGCGACCACCGCGCAGATGCACACCTTCTACTCTTGGGCTGTATACGAATATTTCGTATTTAGGCAATGGCAAAGGCATGTTGGGGATATTTTCAGGTAATAACTTAAACGATACGTAGGACTTTTCATTGCCTTCGCTGTCGCCTTGATAAAAGTTGGTACGCAAAGTTGCCTGCATCATGTCGAGATAACGACGGATAATGCGGTCTTCGTCAAGGTTATTCACATTGTCGAGTTGCGTGCGAATATCCTCATGAAGCGTATCCAGTTTCTTTTGATTACGCTTTTTCTTAGGATTAAATTGAGCGTCGAAATACGCCACTAGCGCCTGTGCAATAGTCGGGTAATTCGCCAGTGCATTGGCCATGTAATCACGAGAGAATGAGCTGCCCGTTTGACGCATATATTTCGCATAAGCACGTAAAATCGTTACCGAACGACCGGTCATTTCTGCGCCGAGAATTAAGCGGTTAAAGGCATCGTCTTCAAGCTGGTTGGCCCACACTTTTGCAAAGGCATCTTGGAATAAGGTTTGCGCCTTTTCCATATCCAGTTGCTTGTCGGCTTTGTGTAGCATGGTGAAATCCATCACCCACAACTTATTGCCTTCTGCACAAGTGATTTTATAGGGGCTTTCGTCGATCACTTTTAGACCGAAGTTTTCCAACATGGGTAGCACGTCAGACAAATGAATAGGCTCATCTTTGTGAAACAGCTTTAATTTCACGATGGCGCTGTTGCTGTCTTCTTCTTGGGGACGATAGAACAACATATCTAACGTGTGTTCTTCATTCAGCTGATCGAGCTTTTCAATATCAACCAAGGCCGCGCTAGGCAGGTTTTGTTCCATATAACTGCGGCTAAATCCGTTGAGATAACGTTTTTCAAGGGCTTTGCCTTTCGCTTCACCGTACTCAGCCGTGATTGCTGAAGATAAGCGGTCATTCCATGTTTTACTCAACTCAATCACGTTTTGTTCGATTTCTTTCACATCAAATTCCGCGTTGTTATCTTTCACTCGGGCGATATAGTGGGTGCGTGCATAAACTGATTCTGAAAAGTACGTAGTAAACTCCACGTCGCCTTCAGCACCGAATGAATGCTTGAGAAGGGCTTGCGTGTCTTTTCTCAATTGCGTGTTATAACGCTCTCTCGGCACAAAGATCATACATGAGAAGAATCGCCCAAAGGTATCTTTACGCACGAACAAGCGTGTAATGCCCCGCTCCTGCATTTGGAATATACCGCGTACAATTTCTGCCATTTCTTCAGACGGCGTTTGTAGCAGTTCATCTCGCGGGTAGGTCTCTACAATGTTAACAAACGTTTTGTAAGCATGGGTATTGGGTTCAAACTTTGACAGCGCACAAATCTTTTTGATTTTCTCGCCCAACAGCGGCACATCACTGGCACTGCTGTTGTAAAAATTAGACGAGTACAAACCTAAGAAGCGGTGCTCGCCAACTACTTGACCGTCGTCGTTAAACTCTTTTACACCCACATAGTCCATGTACGCAGGACGATGAACGCGAGAACGCGTATTGGTTTTGGTTAATATAAGTGGGTGCGAACCTAAAGATTCTTCACGCGCACTGGCAGGCAATTTAGACAATAAGCGCTCTTTGCCGCTCACTGAATTTTTCATTAGCCCCAAGCTAGAGTCGTTGTCAGGAATCCAACGATGATCACCTTCAATCGCTTTCACTTCGTAGTAGCGATAGCCCATCAAAGTGAAATTGTGATCATTGAGCCAAGTAAGAAAGTTTTTGACCTGAGTTTTTTCATCTTGATAGAAAGGCTGTTTATTTTGCTCAACATCTTTAATGATGGTTTCTAACTTGGTGCACATTGGCTGCCAATCGCCAACGGCCAGTGAAACTTCTTCTACCACTGACGCGAGTTCAACAGAAATGGCGTCGATGTCTTTTTTCGCAGTTTGACGGTCGATTTCAATCAGGAACACCGTTTCTTTGTGCGCTTGCTTTGAGCGACTCGCATTGCTCACAAATTCTGTGAGCGCATGATCCTTGTTGCGTTTAATACGCATTGGACTATGCAATAACAAGTGAGCAGTAATGCCTAAGCGATTTAGGGCCATTCTGACTGAATCAACCAAGAAGGGCATATCGAGGGTGATCAATTCCACAATTGTGTGGCTTGAGTTCCAACCGTGTTTATCAATTTCTGGGTTAAAAACCCGAATATAGGGGCGTTCACCGTTAAATTCGGCGAACTGATTCCAGAGGCTTAATGTTGCGCCATAGAGGTCACTGTCGTTGCGATGCTCTAAATCATCGTTAGACATGTTACTGAATAATTGGCGACCGAATTGTTGGACTAATTGTTGTTTTTCTGCGTCCACTTTCTTTTCGATCAATGAAAACACATTCTCTAGCAAAACAGAATGGCGTTGCGAGGTGACTGTCATGTGCTAACCTTTTTTTGAGGACTAACGTGGTAATACCAGTAGGTATAGGTAAGTATAGAGTATATAAGGGTATTTTCTCCAAAAACCAACCCCATTTAAAGTCCTAGTTTAACGTTATTTTAACAGCTTAGATAACTATGCAGAAAAGCGCGAAAAAAAAGGGCCAAAAGGCCCTTTTTTGTGCTTATCTATGCAAAAAAATTATTGTTCGCGACGGAACCAAAGGAAGCGTGCTAACGCAGGTAGTACAACAATTGCACCAATCATATTCACAAGGAACATAAAGGTGAGCAAAATGCCCATATCCATTTGAAATTTAAGGCTAGAAAATACCCAAGTGCTTACGCCAATAGCCAAGGTGATGCCAGTAAATAACACCGCACTGCCCCGTTCTTTTAATGCGTCCATGTAGGCATCTTTCACTGACGCCCCTTGCTTGAGTTTTAAACTCATTGTCGACAAGATATAGATACCATAATCAACACCGATACCAACACCTAAGGCAATAACCGGCAATGTAGAAACAGTTAAGCCAATTTCTAAGTAAGTCATTAACGCTTGTGCTAATACCGAGACCACATACAAGGGAATAACAACAGACAGCGTTGCACGCAAGCTACGGAAGCTTATCAAGCACAGTAGAATTACGGCGCCAAATACGTACACCATCATCGGCACTTGTGCTGCTTTAACGGCTTCATTTGTTGCAGCCATGACGCCCACAGGGCCAGAAGCCAAACTAAATTTCACATCGTCAGATTCATAATCCTTGCGGTACGCTTTTACGGCATCGACAACACGTGTAATGGTTTCGGCTTTGTGGTCTTCCATAAACAGAATAACCGGCATGACCGAACAATCACCATTGAGTAAACCCGTTGAGGTTGGTACACGAGCGATGGCTTGTACTAGGGTTTGTTGGTTACGTGGAAGCACTTGCCATTTTACGTTGCCCTCGTTGTAACCGGCATTGATGGTTTTAGATACCGATGCCAGTGACACTGCCGATTGTACTCCTTCGACGTTTTCCATTTTCCACTGAAAATCGTCGATAGCTTTCATTACGGTGTAATCGGTACAAGCTTCGGGCGTGGTTTCAACCAATACCGAAAGGTAATCAACGGTAACTGCGTATTTGTCAGTGATCAATGCCGTGTCTTGGTTGTAGCGAGAGTCTTCATGTAACGAAGGCGCGCCAGCTTTCAAATCTCCGATTTTCATTTGTTCAGATTGAATAAAGCCAAATACAAAGAGTATTGCAGTGACAAGTAGTATTACCGATGCTGTTTTCTTTTCCGTGCACTTATCTAACCATTTCCACAGCCCAACAGAACGGTTTTCTTTCCCTTCAAATTGGTCAAAGTAATGGGCCGGAAACTTCAAGTAACTCATGAGAACCGGCAGTAAGATTAGGTTGGTTAAAATAATAACCGCAACACCAATACTCGCAGTAATCGCCAGCTCTCTGATAATGCCAATATCAATGACCAATAATGTCATAAAGCCCACGGTATCTGACAACAGCGCAATGCCACCAGGGATCAATAGGGTTCGGAACGCACTTTGTGCAGCGTCTTGTGGAGACATGCCAGAAACAACACGTTTTTCTACCGCGTTTATCATTTGCACGCCATGGCTCACCCCTATGGCGAACACTAAGAAAGGCACCAAAATCGACATAGGATCAAGGCCGAATCCAAGGAAAGTCAGCAGCCCCAGTTGCCAAACCACCGCCACAATTGAACACATTAATGGCAATATGGTGAGCATTATATTCCGACAGAAGAAGTACACCATGATACCCGTGATCGCGAGCGCAATAGCAAAGAACAAGACAACGTCTTTCGCACCATCGGCCACATCGCCAATCATTTTGGCAAAACCGATAATGTGAATAGAAATTTTGTCGTTCTCGAACTTCCCTCTTAGCTCATCTTCCAGCGTTTGCGCTAGCGCGAGTGTATTAAGCGGCTCTCCGGTTTTCGGATCGAGTTCTAACAGTTGCGCCTGTACCATGGCGCATTCATAGTCGCTTGATACCTGACGACCAACAATATTGGCCTTTTCAATGTTTGCCGCCACCTTTTCAAGCGCTGCTGGGTTAGACGAATCGAAATCAGCGGGTATCACTGGGCCGCCTGCAAAGCCGCCTTCTACAATTTCGGTAAATCGTGTTGAAGGCGAAAACAGAGAAACTACTGAAGAACGGTTCACACCATTGATAAAAAATAACTGGTCATGAACGTTTTTAAGAGAATCAAAGAATGTTTGGTTAAATATATCCCCTTCTCGGTTGCACACAGACACCAATACATTGTTGGCGCCACCAAAGTCTTTTTGATGGGCCATGTAGGTTTGCATATATTCGTGATTGAGCGGGATGTTTTTTTCAAAACCGGCATCTAACTTCATATTCGAAGCTTGATACATGAAAAATAACGTGGCTGCCAAAAAGGCCAGCATCACACCGAAACGGTTTTTGAAAATGAGCTTTTCTGAAAATTGAGTAATCTTCGACATGGAAACGTTTAATCCAAATTAAGTTGTTGAATGCCGTCGGCAGTTACCGCGATGATTTCTCCATTAAAGGAAACAGCATTCAAAATGGCACTTTTATCTTTCTTCTGGCGCACGACGACATCTTCGGCAGGCGTACATTGCGTCGCCGCGCCATATGGGTCGTAATCTTGTGTAATTAACGGGCGAGACAATACGACTTCGCGACCATTATTACCAACGGCGACAATACGTTGCTGATTTGCCTGAATAATTGAATTGAGAGTGGTTGTGTCGCAGGTATTGACGAACATCCACCCATCATCATCAAGGTGTTTGGTGAAAATTTTCCCACGTAACCCAACTGCAACCAGCGTATCATCGCCAACTGATTGAATATCGAAAAAAGAGCCAATGTAATCTAAGGTGTAGCGTTGCCAAGTTCGCCCCTGATCATCGCTGCGCGCAAGCAGTCCGGCTTCACCGGCAATATAGCTCACGCCATTATAGACATTGATTCGATTTAGATGCGGTAATATCGATTCCAATTCCTGCAAATAGAAATCTTCATCTTCTTTGCGAATATCGTTAAGGTATTCTTGATCCATAGGATCAAGCAAAGTTTGGTGGCGTTCGGGCTGCCAGCTGTTACCGCCGTCTAACGTACGATAAAACAAACCATAGGCACCAATGGCTACGCCTTGATTTTCATCAAAAAAATACACGTCAAGGAAGGGGCGCTCCATCTCGGGTGCTTGAAACTGAATGTCCCAAGATTTACCACGATCTCCCGAGTGTAAGATTGTTGCGTCGTGGCCAACGGCCCATACATTGTCACCAATAACACTCACTGCTGTTAATGTGGCGTCTGTGGGTACAACTGACTGGACAAAATTAACGCCATCAGATGAGACAAGAATATGCCCCCTTTCACCTACCGCAACAACATAGTCGGTTGCTGTGATATCTAAAAGTGTTGATTCTTTCACCAAGGGCGCTATGAATGCTTCTTCTGCGTTAGAAGAAAATGGAAAAGTGAGCGCGAGGCAGGCGATACAGGCTTTGTTGATCAAACTAATTATCCTCCCTTCTTGGCCTAATCACGTTTGATTTTTTATCTGTTGTGATAAACCAATTGCGTGTAAACAAAAGTGTTTATTAATAATGATTGCTATAAAAGCAAAAACGGCTGGCTAACGCCAACCGTTTTTCTCGATTAGCGCGTACCTTCTCGTCGCAGCGCTTGTGGAGTGAACTCTCTTTCGTCTGGGCGGATTGAAAAGTCGTACATCACTTCTTCATTGTCCAAACCTATCGCTAAGTAACGGCGAGAGTTTAAGTCATGATAAACATCGAGAGTTGACCATTGGGTCGGCACTTCGTAATAGTTGACACCGTAAGCTACCGCTACTCGATATAGGTCACCGCGGTTATCGTACATGTCAGCCACTTGGATTTGCCAGCTGTCTTCATCAATATAGAACACGCGTTTTTGGTAAATATGACGCAAGCCTTCTTTCAGCGTTGCTTCAACTACCCATACACGGTGTTTTTCCCATCGAGTTAAGTCGGGATTAACGTGATTAGGCGTCAAAATTTGCTCATAAGTTACGTCATTGCTGTGTAACTTATAGTTATTGTACGCCACTAACATCTCTTTTTTACCGACTAATTTCCAGTCGTAACGATTAGGCGAGCCGTTGAACATATCGAAGTCATCAGTGGTACGCAAGCCATCTGCTGCTGTTCCCGGCGTATCGTATGCAATGTTAGGCGCAAGGCGCACACGGCGTTGCCCAGTATTGTATGTCCACGCTTTACGCGGCTCTTTTACCTGATCTAACGTTTCGTGAACCAACAGTGCTGTGCCAGCGAGACGCGCAGGACGCGTTACTTTTTGCTTAAACATAAACAGCACGTTGTCTTCGAGTAATTTTGCCGCTGTGGCGTCGCTTTGAGAGTATTGAATCAATAACTCTTCATCAAAACCTATAACGTTATAATCACCCGACGCAGTCACCGCAGCTTGACCACCTTGACGATGAACCGCTTGACCGCGATAGCGTGCAATGTGGTTCCATACTGCTTCCAAACCGTTTTGTGGGATCGGAAATGGAATACCTACCGCAGCGCCCTTCATGCCGTTACCGCCGTCTAGCAATTCAGCGGACGTTGCATTTGATTTTGTTGCATCGTAAACAAACTGAGGGTTTGATGCAGAGCGATGGGTTTTGTAAACCGGCATGGCATAAGTGTCTGGATAGGTTTCAAACATCTTTTGCAAACCAGGGGTTAGCAAATCTGCATATTGGCTGTAATTTTGCCCGGTAATCACGTATTCCGGCGTTTCACCCGCGTATGGGTCAGGGTGAAAATCGCCTGGCTTATATCCGGCTGGCGGTGTAGTAATACCGCCAGTCCATGCAGGGATAGAGCCGTCAGCATTACCGGCTTTTTCTCCCCCTAGCGGGGTTAGCTCGGCACCGAGTTTTGCCGCATCTGCATCACTTACTTTCGCGATCGCAGTACCTGATACAGCAAGAGACATTGCTGCAGCAATTAATCCTAATTTCTTCATCATATGCACTACTACTCTCTAAATTGAATACTTGATGTTAAAAGACACAAAGTCTCTGTCTGATAAGGCATTGGTAGTACCTATTCCGCCCCAGAATGCATTATAAGAAGCGGTTGCCGACCATTTGCTTAGATAATCAAATGTGAAGGCGATGCTGGCAGATTTTGTATCTTCTGTGAACACGTACAATGGATCAGGTGTTGTACCATCAACATCGTGTGAGAAAGTTGCCCGTGCTCTTAAGTTAATACCAGCATAAATATTGTTAAAATCGGCTACGGCTAACAAACGATAACCCCAAGCGTCTTGCGTCGCAAATGGGTTGGTCTCTGGTCCATTAGACAAACCGGTATGTAAACCCGTACGAGGGTTGCCATCTGCAGTTGGTTCAAGTGATGGAGTACGCGACGTACCCGGTGCGTTAAGTCTAATTACTTCAGGATCTGGAAAATCAACCACATTCACGTAACCTACTTCACCAAGCAAAATAAGGTTGTCGGTGCCTAATGCAGGGCCAAATACATGAGAAGCAGTAATTTGCGCTTGCCACGTATCTGAGAGTAAGTAACCCTGTGCGGTTTCACCCGGCCCAGCACTAATACCAATGTTATTTAATTGAGAGATACCGGCTAAATCGTCACGCAAGCCTGCATTGGCTAGCTGCTCTGGCATTCCCATGTACAACAGCTCAACATCGTCGATTTGTAGGGGTTCGTCTACACGATAGGCAAACTCACCCGCAAGTGCTGTCGTGCCCACATTGGTGTTGAAACTAAAGCCGTACAGTTTAATGTCTTCTGGGTAATAAAACTCGGCTTTGGTAAATGCGCCTAAGTCTGTAATGTTGTCACGCGTGATTTGGTTCTGAGCAATGTAACTCACGTCAGACATAATGCCCGCCGTGGTGAAGTCAGATGTCACCCCTGAAATCAATGGGCGTTGACTATGGTAATTGAGGTGATAGAAACTCAGTTCCGTTTCGTTTAACGCTTCAGCAAAGTAAGTGAAACGCACACCGTATTGGCCTTGATCATCAGCATCGTGATGCGCTGAATCACCATAACCGCGAATAGCGACTTTTGTTGGGTAGGCTAAATACGCATTAGCAATTGTCGAAGCGTCGCCGCCAGCGCGTAGCGCATCACCCAAACCATTCAAAGAAGACAGCAAGAAATCTAGGTCGATATCTGGATTACCAGTAAAACCTAATTGTACGTTATTTGCCTGGCCGCCCTCACCCGCAAAATCGTTGGTAGCGAAATAGCTGCCCGCAACAGGTAACCAGCTGCGTTCCCACTCATATTGGTAATAAGCAGAAACGCTTAAATTATCAGTAAGGCCTAGTGACGCGAAAACCATACCTACTGGAATAAATACTTCTTTTAGCTCAGCGCCAGGCGTACGTGCACGTGTTACATCAACTGGGTTGGTCGTATTGATGCCGTGTTGAATAAAGGTACTCTCGCCCCAGCTTATTACTTGACGACCCACGCGAACGGTAAGTGGCATATCGCCCACCCAAACGTCACCGTAGAAGAAGGCGTCTAACAAACGCACGTCTTTACACAGTAGTTCCTCTGCGCCTTTGTCCTCGCACAAGTCATAAGCTTTACCTGTGATTGGGTTAGCGTAATCACGCTCGTCGCTTTGTTCAAAATCGTAAAACCAAAAGCCGCGCGCAAAGAAACCAAAATCGCCATAACGCACGTCTAATTCGTGGTTACCTGAAATTTGAGTCGAAAATGCATCACCGGGATCGTGTGCAAGGTTACCTAAGTCACCATTTGTTGAATATCCGCCATTGGCCATATCCCAAACGTCGGCGCTTTGATAAATCACATTGGTTGCGGCGTTATAACCAGACCAATCGAATTGGGCGTGGTTACTGTTACCGATAAGGCTGTAGTCTCGATCTTCAACACGTATGCTGGTGGCGAGGGTGAAATTTGAATCCAAGTTAACGCTGACATCACCAAAATTCCAATTTGCTGCTTGTGCAGTAAAGGCGGGTGTTCCTAGTATCGCAAATAGGCCGGCTGCAATCGGCGATTTTCTAAAAGCGCGTGGCTTGATTGTCATAGTTTTTATACTCCTAGGTCAGCGTGAATGTGCGCTGAGAAACGACATTACTCTTCGAGTCTTTAACAAAATAATTACATCATTTTGAAGGAATCGCAAGAACAAATCGTACCAGTTACTGATTTCTATTATTGTTTTTGTATCAACTAGTTAAAATTTGACCAGTAAAATAACTGCTCACGAAAGCATCAATCTGACCATTTATTTTAACAACTCGCTTACAGCCCTTTATTTACAAGGGGTAACAACGAGGCCGTAATTATTAGCGAGTAACGGCGTTGAACAACAGGGTTCAGTATAGTCCAAGGCGAATTTTTATCGTAGAAATGTCTAAATTTGTTGCACTTAGCTCAAAAATAAAACAGCACAAAGGAGGTGGGTGAAAAGAAAGCGAGTGCTACCGAGGAATAAGCGCCCTATCTCAGGCGCTCAAAGCTGACAATTTTGTTTTGTTGTGAAATAACCAGTCGAAACCGCCCCACTAACCCTCTACTATCTATAAATCGCTTGAGATTATGTGAGGGTATCTGAACGGTTTCTCCCGATTCTGCAGTGAGTATTGCGTTGGCTATCGAGCCTTGATAAATGTCTAAACACTTACGATAGCTCGTATTCAACGAAAAAAAATATACTCTATCCTGCGAGGTTATCCTGGTCATACGCAAGACTCTTACTGACCTTTTCAAAAACGTCTTTACTCAACCCTTTGTGATTGAGCAGTCGACCCAATTGAGCTTTCATTGATGCTTGGCGTTCTGGGTAATAGCGCTGCCATTGTGTCAGCGGCGTAACCAGACGTGACGCAACCTGTGGGTTTTTACCATCAAGCGTTAATAGGTAGTCGGTTAAAAACTCATAACCACTGCCATCTGATGCGTGAAAGCCCAACGTATTGTAGAACGCAAAGCTACCAATCAACGCTCTTACACGATTAGGATTATTATCACTGAAAATCGGATGTTCTCTTAACAAGGTGATTTGCGCCAGTATATCAGTACGTTCACAAGTAGCGTGTAAGCCAAACCATTTGTCCATGACGAGAGGGTCTTCTCGCCAGTCTTTTTCAAATGCTACCATCAAGCTATTAAACAGCTCAGGCGTTGCTACCTGAGCGGCTTTAAGTGCGCCCAAGGTATCGGTCATATTATCAGATTGACTGAACTGCGATTCCACTAGAGGTTGATACTTTTCTTCGCGTGCCAGCAACTGCAACACTACATTTCGACAACGACGAGCATTCACCGCTTGTTGGGTGTAGGCATAGCTCGCTAATTCAATATTATCGTAAATTGCAGCCAAGCGTTCGGTCAGCTTAGTAACCAAATCAGAAATAAAGTGTTCTCTCGCTGCAAATAGACCTTCAACGTCGACTTTGTCTTTACTTTGACACAAAGACTCAAAGCTAGGAACAACGAGACACTCGCTGATCAATTCATGATTGTCTTGTTCACGATGAATAAAGTCAGCCAGCGCTTGCCATAAAGGTGCACTCACATTAGCTGCATTGGCATCAAGGTACTGGTCAATACACCAGGTATAAAATTGTTGCATCGCATCCCAACGACTAAATGCATCTTTAGCGAAAGACGCAATTGTTAGGAGTTCTTCTGCATTGTAATCGGCTTTTAATTTGACTGGTGCCGAGAAATCACCCAACAAAACAGGAATCGCAGAAACGTCTACCCCTTGGTACTGCACCGTCATTTCTGGCTTATCAACAATGAGCACATTGTCGTTAAACAAAGTTTGATTTGGCTTGTATTGATTGCCCTGGCTATCAACACATTCCAAACGAATGGGTAAATACAAGGCTTGCTTGTCTTTTTGGCCAGCTGTGGCCGGAGTAAATTGACGTATGGTTAACGTTAATGTTCGCGCCTGCTCATCGTATTCACGTGCCAGCGATACTTCCGGAGTGCCTGATTGACTGTACCACAAGGCAAAGTGGCTTAAATCAAGATCAGTAGCCGATTGCATTGCCGAGACGAAGTCATCACATGTTACGGCTTGTCCGTCATGACGACGGAAGTATTCATCCATTCCACGCCTAAAACCCTCTTGGCCAAGTAATGTATGATACATACGAATGACTTCAGCACCTTTATCGTAAACGGTAACGGTGTAAAAGTTATTCATTTCGATGACTTCATCAGGGCGAATGGGATGGCTCATTGCACTGGCGTCTTCAGCAAATTGGTGCTCTCGCATAACGCGCACTTGCTTGATGCGGTTACTGAGTGGCGAAGTCATATCTGAACTGAACTGTTGATCCCGAAATACAGTTAAGCCTTCTTTAAGACTCAACTGGAACCAGTCTCTACACGTGACGCGGTTACCCGTCCAGTTGTGAAAATACTCATGCGCGATGACCGATTCAACATTAAAAAAGTCTTCGTCGGTTGCAGTAGCCTGATTAGCTAACACAAACTTAGAGTTAAAGACGTTGAGCCCTTTGTTTTCCATAGCGCCCATGTTAAAGAAGTCGACGGCAACTACCATGTAAATGTCAAGGTCGTACTCTAACCCGAATACGTCTTCATCCCATTTCATTGCTCGTTTTAGCGAATCCAATGCAAATTGGCCGCGATCAGATTTACCCTTATCAACGTACAATTCTAACGCAACAGGCTTACCACTTTTAGTGACGAACTGGTCAGTCAGTAAATCAAAATCACCGGCAACCAAAGCAAACAAGTAAGCGGGTTTAGGGTGCGGATCATGCCACTTTATAAAGTGCATACCGTTGTCGGCATCGCCCTTTTCTACGGGATTGCCATTAGACAGCAACGTTGGGAGTGAGGTTTTATCGCCGCGAACAGTCACTGTAAACACGGCCAACACGTCTGGGCGGTCGAGGTAATAAGTAATACGCCTAAAACCTTCGGCCTCACATTGAGTGCAAAACACACCATTGGACAAATACAGCCCTTCCAGTGCCTTATTCTCGGCGGGGTTGATACGTGTGTGTATTTCAATGGTGCAAGTATCAGGTAATCCAGACAGGGTTAAGGTGCCCTCTCCAACCTCGTAGTCTTCATAAGGCTGATTATCGACGTAAACACGGGTTAAGTTGAGCTTATCACCATCCAATACTAACGGGAGCGAATGCTCACCTTGTTTTATCACTTTCATTACCGACACCACTAAGGTGTCGGTTGGGTCTAGTGTAAAATCTAAATCCACATGGCTAATGTGGTATGCGGGCGGCTGATAATCTAAACGGCGTTTAGCGATAATTGCCATTCACTACTCCTTAATGATTAAGCTTGTTTTGCAGCGTTCGCTTGAGGAAGGCTTTCTGGATCAATACGTAAAATTTTAATACCAACATAAGCATATATGACGGCGAGTACAGGATTGATCAAGTTGAAGAACGCAAAAAACACATAATCGAGAGGATTGACTAGTAATACACTATACATGTAGGCACCACAGGTATTCCATGGAATAAGAGGCGAAGTAATAGTACCACCGTCTTCTAAGCTGCGGCTGAGGTTAAGCTGATCCAGCCCACGCTTCTTAAACTCTTCTTTGTACATACGACCAGGCATTACGATAGCCATATATTGGTCAGCTGTGATCAAGTTAGTGCCTATACAAGTTAGTATTGTACGCAATACCATTGAACCTGCTGAATGTGCACCGTGTAAAATTGCGCTGACTGCGCGGTTAAGCAAACCAACATGCTCTAACACCGCACCAAACGACATAGCACAAATAATTAGCCAAATCGTATTCAGCATTGAAGACATACCACCGCGACTCAATAGGTCGTTGAGGTTTTCATCGGGAGTAGCGAAGCTTACACCATCGAACAGCGCGGTCCACACTACTTTTAGGTTACCTATTGCTGCGCCGTCACCTTCGGCAATCATCCCAGCCACCACATCGCCTTGGAATAATACTGCCCATAGTCCACCAAGCAAAGCGCCAATGCCGACTGCTGGAAACGCTGGCATTTTCTTAATCGCCAAGGTTAACAACACAACAAGTGGAACCAACATGTACCACGACAAGTTAAACGTCTGCTCTAACAAGGTTTGCATTTGTTCGATTTTTTCGACACGTTGCGGTGTATTTTCACTGAGGCCTAATAGCGCAAACAACACGAGCGCAATAACGAAGCTAGGTACCGTGGTCCACAACATATAACGAATATGTTCGAACAAATCGGTTCCGGCAACGGCGGGCGCAAGGTTCGTTGTTTCTGACAATGGGGATAACTTATCGCCGAAGTATGCACCAGAAACAATAGCACCGGCCGCCACAGTCACCGACATATCCATACCAATTGCGACGCCCATTAATGCAACACCAACGGTGGCCGCCGTAGTCCATGAACTACCGATGCTCATAGCGACCACAGCACAAATCAAACAACTCGCGGCGTAAAACATGGTCGGATTGAGCAATTCTAGACCAAAGTAAATCAATGTAGGCACTGTACCGGCAAGCATCCAGGTACCAATTAACGAACCAACGGTAAGCAAAATCAAACAAGCACCAAGCGACATTGATATGCCTTTTACAATGCCTTTTTCGATACTTTTCCAAGAATGGCCATTTTTCAAGCCAATAATACCTGCTAACCCAGTACACAAAAGTAATGCAATTTGGTTGGGACCGTATGACGAATTGTCATCAAATAAATACACCGCGCCGCCCATCATGAGCACCATACAAATGATAGGGATAAACGCGTCCAGTAACGATGGGGCTTTTATAGTTTTTGAATTTTCCACCTGAAATCCTTACATGACCGAACGATAGAACATAACAACAATAACGACAGGGCAGACAAACTTCACGTACCAAGGCCAGATCTTCCAGAACCAACCCGATTCAATATCTTCTGCACCTGCCTTTAATTCTTTTAAAATAATATCGCGGCGCCATACCCAACCTGCAAAAATACATAATGCTAGGCCTAGAAGTGGTTGGCTCCACTCTGTGGTGATCTTAATTACCCACCCAAACGCTTGCTCAAAATACTGAATAATGATCGCGCTACAAACGAAAATAACGGCAGTCATTGCCCATACTGCTTTTTTGCGAGCAATGCCCTTATTTTCGACTAAATAGGCCACTGATACTTCCAGCATCGAAATGGAAGACGTGACCGATGCGATCACCATCAATGCGAAAAACGCGATAGAAACTAGCACACCAATGCTACCAATGGAGTCGAACAGTGCGGGTAGTACTGTGAAAATAAGCTGGTCGCCAGCAATCAATGCGCCCGAGTCGTCAAATATTTCCACGCCGTTGTTCAGTGCGACGTACATCGCTGGAATAATTAACATGCCAGCAATAATGGCCACACCAATATCGACTAATGCAACCGACGCGCCCATCTTTGGAAGGTTTTCGTCTTTGCCCAAGTACGAACCGTATACCAACATGGTCCCTACCCCTAACGACATACTGAAAAACGCCTGCCCCATTGCGCTGATAAGTAAGTCAGGTTCAAATACGCGGGAAAAGTCAGGCACTAGGTAAGCGCTCCACCCTTCAATTGCACCAGGCTGAAAGCTGACATAAACAATGAGTAAAACAATAATGGCAATTAGTGTTGGCATTAGGCGAACCGACCAACGCTCGATACCTGAGTTAACCCCACCGATAACAATAGACGCCGTTAACGCTAAAAACACAGCGGTAAAGAGTGTATTACGTAAATCAGAGAAACCTAATAACCATTGGCTTACGCTTTCAGGTGCGGCAATTCGAATTGTCGATTCACCTAAATAGGCAACCATCCAGCCACCCACTATGGCGTAAAAAGCGAGAATCATAGAAACGGTTACACAGCCCCACAGTCCAGTGAGTTTACCGAGCGGATTAGTGGTTATTTTACCCAACGCATCAACCATGTTAGAACGGGTTGAACGGCCAATAATCAATTCGGCCATGAGTACGGGGTAAGCCAGAGCGAACGCCAAAATTAAATAAACGAGTACAAATGCAGCGCCGCCATTACTAGCGACCTGTGTTGGAAAGCCCCAGATGTTACCTAGACCTACCGCTGAGCCAGCCGCAGCCAAGACAAAACCTAACCGGGAAGAGAATTCTCCTCGCGTTGCCATAGTTGTGTTCCCTTTATTATTTTTATGTTGATAATCGCGTTTAAAGACCGCGTTATTATTTTATCGTTAGTTGCATAAAAAAGGCTGGCTTTTTAAAGCCAGCCCTGTTGTTTGTGTTGATTTAGTGCGTAATGGCGTACTTGCCTGTGTCAACCAAATCAAACGTGATATTGGCCGCTTCATCCAAGAAAGGATCAAGCTCTTCCAACGCCTCGGGCAAATCGTCTAGCGACGTGATTGGGTCCATGCCCATACGTTTCAAACGTTCGTTCGCACGAGTTAATGCTTTTGCTTCGTCGGCGTCTTTCTTAGCGACTCGCTCCGACTCAACCAATGAGATAAACTTTTTGTCTTTGTTTTTCTTGTACTCTTCAATATCTTCATTGAGGTACAAAAACTCAGGGTCGTGAAGAATGCGTGCATTGTGGCTTGCACTCAACGAATCGACGGCAGAGTGCGTATCACCAAAGGTCGTGTAATTTGCACGGTCAATACTGTCCCAAGGCAGTGCATTCTCTTCCTGACTTTCACCCCAATCAGCAGGATCAATCGGCGAAGGATAAAGAATGTCTGGCACAACGCCTTTGTGTTGCGTACTACCACCGTTTATACGATAGAATTTCGCAATGGTGTATTGCACGCTACCGAGTGGATTATCGTACAAGTCATATATACGACCTAGTCCGCGATGTTGTTGTACCGTACCTTTACCAAAGGTTTGTTCACCCACAATCAATGCACGGTTGTAGTCTTGCATTGCAGCGGCAAAAATCTCCGATGCAGACGCGCTGTAACGGTCTACCAATACTGTGAGCGGGCCGTCATATGCCACTTCACCATCGGTATCGCGATTCACATTTAGGCGGTCGCCTTCATAACGAATTTGAACCACTGGGCCTTTTTCGATGAACAAGCCGGTAACCAATGTAGCCTCGGTCAATGAACCGCCACCGTTACCACGTAAATCAACAATAATGCCTTTTACGCCTTGAGCTTTGAGTGATTCAATTTCTTTGTGTACATCTGCATGTAGGTTGTTGTAAAAGCTAGGAATATCAATAACACCTAGTTTTTCACCTTTGTGCTCACCACTTTCAGGAATGTAAATTTCTGATTTGGCTGCGCGGTCTTCAAGTTTAACTTTGTCACGCGTGATGTTCACCACTGAAATAGTGTTTGAACTTGATGACCCTTTTTGTACCTGTAAGCGCACTACTGTGCCCTTTGGTCCGCGGATCATGTCAACCACATCATCTAAACGCCAGCCAATTACGTCAACAAAGTCTTCGTCGTCTTGCGCGACACCAATAATTTTATCTTCGGGCTTTAGTGCCTTTGATAAATCTGCCGGCCCGCCCGCAACGATGCTTTTGATCACGGTATAATCGTCTTCGCTTTGAAGTACTGCGCCAATTCCTTCAAGAGACAAATTCATGTCCATTTGGAAGCGATCAGCATTACGCGGAGACAAATAACTGGTGTGTGCTTCAATACTACGAGCAAAGGAATTCATCACCGTTTGAAAAACGTCTTCACTCTCTGCTTGCTTAATACGTTTAATTGCGCGCTCATAACGCTTAGTGAGCAATTCAGCAATTTCGTCCCACTCTTTACCTGTTAACTTAAGGTTAAGCGCGTCATATTTCACGCGCTGACGCCATAATTCATCAAGTTCAGCTTGGTCTTTGGCCCACTCGGCTTCTTCGCGGTCATAGAAAAACTTGTCGTCTTTCACCTCGAAGTTCAACGGCTTATCAAGTAATGATAGAGCGTATTCATAACGCTCTACTCGGCGCTGCGTACCCAAATTAAACATGGCGTACGCATCGCGTAGATTACCCTTCATTAGCGCGTCGTCAAACGCATCGCGATAGGCTTCGAATTCCTTCACGTCTGATGCCAAAAACACATTCCGATTGCTATCGAGAGAGCGCAGATAACGGTCAAACATCTTTTCAGACAATACGTTATCGAGTTCGATCTCTTTGTAGTGAGAACGGGTAAACAATGTACTAATGCGCTTAGCAGCAACGGCGTGTTGCGCCTCTTGCTGTAACAACGGTACTTCGTCAGCTGTCTCGGTAGGCGTGACAGCTCCGGCTCCTACGCTTGCCGCTAGGAATGCACTGGCTATAGAAACACGAAGGAAATCTTTCATATTACGACCTCTTGGAACGTGCCAAACGCAAAGAGTCTGCGTTGACTTTTACTACCATCCCCGAATCTAATTGAACATGAACACCATCTTTTGCCACTTCGGTAATCACTGCGGGCATTGGCATTTTGCCAAGCTTCACTGTGACCGCTGTGCCAGATTTCAGATCAGCGTCTGTCAACTTAGCAGGGGGTGTTTTATTTGGTCTGTTATTTTTCTCTTTAGTTCCGTTGAACTGAGAATTTGGTTTGCGCGGTGGGCGTGGCTTAGCCGCTTTGCGGTCGCTCTTATCATCGTTATTACGACGATTTTGCTTCTGCTGTGCTTTACGCTTTTCGGCAGCCTTAGCCTTACTTTCTTCAAGCTGTTGCTTGGCGTGTTCTTCATGAGATTTTTCGATCGCCGCATCCGGGTTGCCGTCGAGGTCAACACGCATTTCGCCGTCTTTAATACTATAAAGATAACGCCAGCTGTTCGTGTAGTGGCGAAGTGACGCGCGCAGCAATGTTTTACTCACACGCTCTTCATCAGCCAAACGCTCAGCTAGATCTTGAAAGATACCAATTTTTAACGGTTTTGCTTCTCCTTCTACAGAAAAGCAATTAGGGAATGTTTCAGCTAAAAAGGCGATCACCTCTTTGCTGTTAGAGAACTTCTGCGATGCTTCCATCAATATACAAATTTTAGTTATTCAAAGTCGGAATTATCCGCATCATCCCAAGTTGCTAGCTGATGGTCAACCCAATCAAGCAAATCATCGTCATCAACGGACAATAAATTGCCATCTCGGTGCCAAGTTGACCAAACAAACGCCAATAACCCTTCAAGACGTGCGGTTTCAATATCATCTTTGGCCCGGTCATACATCATATGTAAAACCATATTCAGTTTTTCCGCGGCCTCGTCGGCATCCTCATGGTGATCTTCCATGTCTTCCCATGTTGCCAAGACCATGTGGATATCTACGTTATACTTCATTGTAGACTAGATACCAAGATTGCTACGGTTTCAGTTAACCCTTCACGGTCTTCTTCATCAAACCGAGAAAGGCTTGGGCTGTCAATATCTAACACGCCAACCAAGGTATCATTAACGATAACTGGGATAACAATTTCAGAGTTTGACGCCGCGTCACACGCGATATGGCCAGGAAAGGCATGCACATCTTCCACTAATTGGGTTTGTAGGGTTTGCGCAGCAGTGCCACACACCCCTTTGCCCATTGGAATACGTATGCACGCCGGTAAGCCTTGAAATGGCCCCAGTACCAATTGTTCTTCCTTGTACAAATAGAACCCAGCCCAATTGACATCGTCTAATTGATTGAAGAGCAAGGCGCTCAGATTTGCCATGTTGGCGATCATATCTGATTCGCCAGAAACCAGGCCCTTGGCCTGGCTATTCATCGATTGATAAAATGCTGTTTTACTCAATGTTGTCTCTTATTTACCACGTTGTTATTGCTTGGGTTTAAGTGTAAACACCAGATTCACTTTTGCAGATACGGCTTTGGTTCCTGGTAGAGATTTGCTCTCTGCGAGTAAGTCCATACGCGCTACTGGCATTACTGACGGTGACGATACTTGTTGTATCATTTTTACATCACCTAACGTCATGCCCGCTTGGTTCGCCAAACGTTGTGCTCGCGCTTTGCCTTGTTCAACCGCTTTTTCAAGCGCTTGCTCAAACGCAGTCGCTTCTTGTGAATTGATAAATTCAAAACCCTGAATGCGTGTTACACCTCGTGATAATACACCGTCTAGTAGTTTATCGTAACTATTTATCTGCGTACTGGTTACGCGTACCTCTCTTGAGAGTATATATCCTCTGTCTTGGCGGCCATTTGACGTATGTTCAACCCAAGGGGTTAAATTGACTTCCATTGACTGAATGTTGTGCGCTTTAACACCGCTATTTTGCAAAAAGCTCACAATGCTATCTAACCGGTGGCGTACTAATTCATTCAGTTTGGTCACGGTTTCACCGCGCTCTTCAATAACAAAGGTCACCGTGAATGCATCCGGCACTAACGATACCGCTGACTCACCGACAACATGTACCTCATATGCTGGTTCTTGCGCCTTGGCCTCTGTATGAAAAGCTAACATCAAGGTGATTAGTGCAAACAATCCTAACTTTCTATTCAACATTTTGACTCCTTGGATACGCTGTACGCGCTTGTCTTAATTTGAAAATCAACAACTTGGTGCCCAGTATGTCAATGTAACCTGAATTTCAGATGAATTAGACCTTAACCAAAAAACCAATAACTCACACCTATTGCCGCGGTAATCCCTGCTAAATCTGCGGCGAGACAACATGCAACGGCATAACGGGCATGTTTTATACCCACTGCACCTAAATAAACAGCAATCACATAAAAGGTCGTTTCAGTAGAAGCTTGCAATACTGATGACAAACGCCCTGCAAAAGAGTCTGCGCCGTGATGTTGCATAGTTTCAATCATCATTGCCCTCGCACCGCTACCGCTAAGTGGTTTCATTAACGCGGTGGGCAATCCATCTACAAACCGAGGGTCAAGCCCACACCACGACACTAAATAACCAATGCCGGTTACAACAGAATCAAGCAGATCACTGGCCCTTAACATGCCAATGGCAAACAGCATGGCGAGCAAAAATGGAATTAGCGTAATGGCCACGTCAAAGCCCTTTTTTGCACCTTCAACAAACAATTCGTAAGTATTCAGATTACGTCGCCAACCCGCAATCAGTACCACCACCACAAAAGTAAGCAGTAAGGCATTTGCGACCACGGCTGATTGCGTTGCCAGTACATCACTGGCTAAATTGGCGAAATACAACACAATAGCGGCGATCAATCCAAAGGCTACCGCTAAGTAAATTAATATAACCCGATTAAAAATATTGATTTTCTGTACGGCGCACGTGACTAACAGCCCCACTAGAGTCGACGCACTGGTGGCCAATAAAATAGGAATAAATACGTCTGTAGGGTGCGCAGCGCCCTGCTCGGCACGATAAAGAAAGACGGCAATGGGAAACAAGGTAACAGAGGAAGTGTTGAGTACGAGGAATAATATTTGGCTATTCGTGATCACCGTTTTGTCACTGGCTAGGCTTTGCATGTCTTGCATCGCTTTAATGCCAAAAGGTGTTGCGGCGTTGTCTAGCCCTAGCATGTTCGCAGACATATTCATGGTAATACTGCCTAGAGCGGGGTGATCTCTGGGAATGTCTGGCATAATTCGACATAAAAACGGCGCAATTAATCTGGAGAGCTTTTGCACTAGACCTGATTGCTCAGCAACGTTAAAAATACCCAGCCAAAAAGCCAACACGCCAATTAACCCAATGGCAATATCTACACTCAATGTGGCCATACTGGTTATGGCGTCCATAACGGCTTGAAACGAACCGACATTACCAATTACTAATGCTTGGTATCCGGTGGCAACAAATGCACTGATAATAAAGAAAAGCCAAATTCTGTGTAACATATTCGCTGACTCTGTTAGCTATGCCAAAGCAAGCCACTGAGTATACACAGTTTAATCAGTATGTTCTGAGAAGTTTAAGACAAACAGGACCTTGCCTCAGACAAGAGGCAAGGTAGGTGTAGGCAAGCTCATATTATTTCAATACGGCTTTTAAGCTCGATAAGCAATAATCAACGTTTTTATCGGTACAACCAGACCCCATCAGGCCAATGCGCCATACTTTACCCGCGAATGCACCTAAGCCTGCGCCAATCTCGAGGTTGTATTGGTTAAGCAAGGTATTTCTCACTTGGGCATCATCAACGCCATCAGGAATTTTGACAACGTTTAATTGCGGCAAGCGATAGGCAGCATCAACCGCCATTTCCAAACCAAGATCGTGTAAACCGTTGACTAACTTAGTGTGGAGTGAAGCATGACGTTGGAATGCTGCATCTAACCCTTCTTGATAGAGCATCACGAGTGACTCATGTAACGCATACACACTATTTACCGGTGCCGTATGGTGATAAGCGCGCTTTCCACCCTGCCCCCAATACCCAACAACAAGGTTTAAATCGAGAAACCAACTTTGTACTGGCGTTTTACGATTTTGAATAACCTCAACCGCTCTATTCGAAAAACTCACAGGAGACAACCCGGGTACACAGCTCAAACATTTTTGAGATCCTGAATACACGGCATCAACACCCCACGCATCAATGTTAACGTCAATGCCACCGAGTGATGTCACTGCATCCATAATCGTTAAACAATCAAATTGCTGTGCTAATGCGCAAATAGCTGCAGCGTCGTTGCGCACACCGGTAGAAGTTTCAGCATGTACGAAGGCAACTATTTTAGTGTCCGGATGAGCGTTAAGTGCGTCTTCCAACTGATTAAGGTCAGTTTGGGTACCCCACTCATTTTCTACCGTTACACATACACCGCCACTTCGGGTGACGTTTTCTTTCATGCGTAGGCCAAACACACCATTAATACACACAATGACTTTGTCGCCAGGTTCGAGCAGATTCACAAAACAAGTTTCCATGCCCGCAGATCCTGGTGCTGATACAGGCATGGTGAGCGGGTTTTCTGTTTTGAAAGCAAATTGCAAAAGCTGCTTGGTTTCGTCCATGAGTGCAATAAAATCTGGATCAAGATGGCCCACAGTAGGACGAGTCATGGCATTGAGCACACGCGGCGCAACGTCAGATGGGCCAGGCCCCATTAGCGTGCGAAGAGGAGGAATATGTGTAGTGAATTCGCTCATGGCTATTCCTTAAATTAGTCAAACACAGTCATTAGGCAAACCACTATGCCCGTGGAAAGCTTATAACTCAAACTATGAAAAATCATGACCAATATACATTTCATGAATACTCAATGTGTATAGGTGAAAGTAACATGAATACCACTAACGCACCTGTGGAAAAGCTATGCGTAAATTGTGCAAAATATCGGGACAACTCTTGAACAATTAAGTCATTCTCACAAGGAGTTTAAAAAATGTTCTAAACTAAATATCAAACGAATTCATATTGTTAGCCATAGCAACCATAATTTATCATCCGTTTTGTTTATAAAATAAACGATATTGCGCTATAGTTACTTTCCATTGTGATTTATTTACAGTGCACTTCTCCCTTGTAAAAGTTAGCGCACGGCTCAGCAATGAGCCATTCCCCTAGGCCCGGAACTAGAGATAGTTCTGGGCGTTTTTTATTGTGCTGAAATGTCGTGGTTTAATCGTCTTGTACTTTAAGCTCGGTAGCAAAATACTGCGCATTGTCGACATAGTGTGCCGCAGACGCTTGTAATTGCTCTTCAGCACGTTCATCAAGTTGACGAATGACTTTTGCTGGTGAACCAACAACCAGAGAATAGTCTGGAATGACCGTATTTTCAGTCACCAAGGCATTTGCACCAATAATACAATATTTGCCAATTTTAGCGCCGTTGAGCACAACCGCATTAATACCAATTAGGCTAAAATCACCGACTTCACAGCCATGTAGCATCGCTTTGTGTCCGACGGTCACGCCCTTGCCCAATATCAGAGGTACGCCTTTGTCTGTATGCAGTACCGCAGCATCTTGAATGTTGGTGTCTTCACCGACAACGATGGGGTGCATGTCGCCACGAATAATCGCATTAAACCACACACTGGCATTGTCATTCAGGGTTACATCTCCGATAACGTGACTTCCGGGCGCCAGATAAACATGGTTACCGGTACGTACGTGCTTATCACCTAATTGGTATTTCATCAGCTTACTCTTTTTCTTCGCTCAGCTTGCGCATTAGCCCTTCTTGCATCGTTGTGGCAATGAGCTCACCGCTTTGATTAAAAATCTGCCCCCGCACTAACCCTCTAGCACCGCCACTGAATGGGCTTTCAGTGGCATACAATAACCATTCATTAAAGTTAACGGGTTTGTGGAACCACATAGCGTGATCGATAGTGGCAATCGCCAGTTTTTTCTCGGTAAGCGAAATGCCATGAGGTTGTAATGCGGTACTCAAAAAATGATAGTCAGACGCATAGGCTAACGTAGACTGATGCAAAGACTGGTTTGCGCCCAGAGCTTCTCTTGCCCTCATCCAAATAAAACGCTGAGGATCGCGTTTGGTAGAACTAAAGGATTTTTTCGCATCAATGGTTTTAATATCAACAGGTCGGTGATAACTCAACGCCTCGCGCATAGGACGAGCGATACGGTCATAGTTTTTCTCGTAAAAGGTAATGTCTGATTCAACCTCTTCCGGGCCTGGTACGTCAGGCATAGGAGAAAACTGATGATTCATGCCTTCCTCTGGACGTTGGAAAGACACCGTCATGTAAAAAATATTGCGTCCATTTTGAATCGCTTTAACACGTCGGGCTGAAAAGCTTCTGCCGTCACGGACAATTTCAATATCGTAAACTACCGGTTTTTTCGCATCGCCCGGGAGCAAAAAGTAAGTGTGAAATGAATGAGCAACCAACCCTTCAGGCACACTTTTATACGCAGCGGTTAGTGCTTGCCCTAAAACTTGCCCGCCAAACAATGCGCGAAAGCCGAGATCCCAGCTTTGACCACGATACAAGCCAGTTTCCAAGGTTTCCAATTCAAGTAATGAGGCGAGTTTTACTTCTGACATACTGTCAATTTCTCCAATAAATATAGAATGCACCAAGACGTAACAGGGAGCACGCGTTGATTACTGTACCCTAGACTTGGGGTTACGAGGATAATACTTTTCCGGTAATTGTGCACGGTGATCAAAAAACCGGGTGTCTTTGTAAGGTAACTTCATAAAACCCGAAATACCTAAACCATCAATTTGATTCACCGTTGCCAGAATATTTGCCAAAAGCTCAGTAAATCTTTGGTGTTGGGTACTGTCGAGCAATACATAATAACTGTGGATTTTTAAGTGTGTTTCAAGAGCTTCGAAAATGATGCAGCCGGTATGATGAATGCTATTAAGCTCAGTGATATAGCGCAACATTGGCGTAGGAAGCGTGAGTAATTCATCGGGGTCATCACCGTCTTCAAAATACGAGTGCATACGACTACTTTCTTGCACGCTGCCACTGTCGGCAACGTCAAAGGGAATAACCATGTCCACAGGCGGTTCAAACGGTTGAAGCGTATTTTCCCGCTCTATATGTAACGTATCTTTTGCGTTGAACAGACAACATTTAAATACACCTTGACGATGAATCGCTCGGGCCAGTGTGATCACATTGTTTACCGATTGTTCAAATGCTGCCTTTAACGGCTCGCTATGCAAATTCAAGCTCGAATCGACATAAATACCTTCCGGTTGCCAGCGAATAACCAGCCCTCCTACCACGGGGAAATTCCCTAGCCGACTCACCGCGGCAATCAGCGCTTTTTCTGTTTCTCCCATGCCTTGTAAATAGTTTTTGTAGTAACGGTCGAATTGGGCGTCGTTAATATCATGCAACTCTTCGAGGCTTTCCTGTGGCACTTCTTGGCGTAGAAAAGACTTCCGAGAACTGTACACAACAGTTTCGATATCCTTCGGAGACGTAGCAAGCCATGTTGGAATGAGAGGTGTGTAACGATGAGGTTCGTCGGCTGTAAACACCATATGTTTTAACACATGTAAATGCTTGAAAAAATAATCACCGCCCTGACGTCTTTCTTCCGCGTCGTCACTCAGCATATAGGTGAGAATAGTGGCTAACATTTTGGGCAATCCCAAGGATGAAGGGGTAATAACTTTGCAGCCAAACTTAGCAGATTGACCTGATGCTAACGCATACAAAGTGCTGGCCAATCCTTGCTCGTCAAAACGAGGGCTTGAAAGCGCGCCGTTGAGCTGCTCTTCACCAATAAAGTAGATATCACCCAGTCTGGCACTAGTGTGTTGCATGTCGCCAGACATTAAATCCATCACGTTGTTACCTACAAAGTGTTGTTGGCAATCTACCTGAGCAAATACCGATGATCCCCAATCGATTAAAGCCACTTGCTCTAGTTTCGCGTCCCACACCAAATTAGACGGTTTAATATCGCCGTGAACGATGGGTTTGGCTTCACCTAATTCGTGATAGTTACGTAAAGACAGCAAAATATCCGCCACTTGCACAGCAATTTTCACGACCACTCTGGGTGGGAGCGCCCCTTGTCGTAAACTCACTTGCTCTAAGTCGTCACCGCTAGCTCGGTCCATTACCAAGATAGATTGCCGCCGTATCTGTTGAAATTCGATAAGCGAAGGCACTAGCTCATGATTGACATGGGCCAGCATAAAGGCTTCTTCTTCGAGCCGGTCTTGAATATGTTGTGGCAGGGTAATACGCGAAAACTTAAACACATGCGATTCGTTATTAGCGGTTTTACCGGCAAAAGCGAACCCATACGCGCCTTTGCCGATCAAGGCGATATCTCGATAACCCGCGTGTGCTAGCTGCTCCGTGCACAAAGAGACCCAATCTTTTAGCTTTTTGGCATCTTTTGACGACAACAGATAAATCGATTGCTCTTCAGGTATGTAAAAGTGTTTAAGCGCTTTTTTTACCGTCATCTATTCGCTTTTGGCTAACCAATTCACCGTTACCCTTGCAGCCTCGCCCAATACTTCTCGAACGCTTTCTAACGCGTTGGCTACGTCGATGTCCAATTCCCACGCAGGGTTCAGAACTAGCATCCCTGAGCCGTACATACCCGAATCATTTTCTTTTTCGTCTACGTGCAACTGGATATTCACCACATTGGCCGCCGCGTTTGCCAATTGCTCACACATTTGTTCACTGGCGCCCGTTTTCGCCCCAGCTCTCTCGGATAACAGCGGATACCAAATCAACACTTGCGCGTTGCTCCAACGCTTCATCATGGCCTCAACGTTTTTCACTACCGCAGCGTATTCTTGTTTTTGTTCGTAGGGCGGATCGATCAATACCGCGCCGCGATTAGGTGTCGGTGGCGTCATCGCGAGTAATCCTTCGAATCCGTCGCGATGATGGATATGAACAGAGCCTTCACCTTTACACGCCTTCATGTTTTGCTTGAGTAAACCAAATTCACCAGGGTGTAGCTCCATAATGTGAAAATGATCTTGTTCTCTTAATAAGGCTTTTGCGATACACGGCGACCCAGGATACTGTTGTTGCTGCCAAAACGGCTGCGTAACGTGTTTGTATTCAACCAATAACGGATTCGCCGTATCCACTGCCATGACGGGGCTAACTCCCGTCAGGTACTCTTGATTCTTACTCGACTGTTCAGACGACAAGGCATAGCTCCCCGCCCCTGCGTGTGTGTCGAACAATACAAAGGATTTGTTCTTTCTTTTTAGCTTTTGAATAGTGTTGACCCAACATAAATGCTTGATCAAATCTGCGTGGTTGCCGGCGTGATAGCCGTGTTGATAACTCAGCACGTGATTATAACTCTTAAATCTCTTTGGGTTAGTTTACCGCTTCCCTTTCAATCAGGCCAATAACCTTGTTGCAACGCATAAAAAACGGGCTAAACGCCCGCTTTGTGTTATTTATTTTAGATGCATCAACATCAAACTTGGGTTGGTTAAATAGTCAAACCAAAGGTTGTTAAACCTTACCATCGTGGCCCCATCGATGATGCGGTGATCACCAGACCAACTGACATTCATGATAGATTGAGCGATAACCTCACCCTTGTCGTCAAACCTCGGTAAGGTTTGGGTTTTACCCAACGCGACTATTGCCGCTTCTGGTTTGTTGATTACAGGTGTTGCCACCATTCCACCTAATACACCAATATTTGAAATACTGATTGAGCCACCTTTTAACGATGCGCTTGGTAACTTGCCATCACGAGCCAGTGCGATTAGTGATTGCATTTCTTTGGCTATATCTAACAAAGACAAGTCTTGTACACGCTTGATGTTGGGCACGAGTAAACCAATTTTGCTGTCTACAGCAAACCCAATGTTATGGTCACTGAGATAGGTTAATTCTGTTGCGTCATCATTAAGACGGCTGTTTATCACAGGGAAGTCGTTTAATGCCAGCGACAGCGCTTTGATAAATAAAGGCATAAATGAAAGTTTCACACCCTCTTTTTCAAACGCGGGCTTTAGCGTAGACCTGAGCGCAGTGAGTGGCCCCATATCGAGTTCGTCGCTTACCGTGAAATGGGGGATCGTCGACACTGAAGCGACCATTTGTTTTGCCATTGCAGCTTGCACGCCTTTTAATTTTATCGTGCGATCCGCTGTTGACACACTACTAGCTTCTTTCGACTCTGCAATTGCATCAAATGAATGTGGGGCCGGCGAATTCACGTTATTTTTCGCCTGTGCAACTACACTTGCCAAATCGGCTTTAAGCACTCGCCCCTTTTTACCCGAGCCTTTGATTGTCGCTAGGTCAATCTGCTGCTCCCGTGCGATGCGACGCACAGCAGGGCTTGCTAATACTTTCCCCGGAATACATACTGGCGCCTCAAAAGCATCTTCTCTGCCGTCTGCGACTTGGGTTTTAGCATGAGGTTTGTCTGCATTCGTAGTCGTTTGGTTATCTTTAAGTGTGCTTGGTAATTCTTCGCTTGTTTTACCCTGTTCGCTTAACGTTGCTCCTTCAGCACTTAACGCAAATAACGGTGTGTGTACTTTCGCTATTTCGCCTTGCTGATGATACAACTTTGTTACGGTGCCGCTGTGTTTTGCGGGGATCTCAACCACAGCTTTATCCGTCATCACTTCAACTACAACCTGGTCTTCTTCTACCGAGTCACCTTCGACAATATGCCATTTAACAATTTCGCACTCTACTATGCCTTCGCCGATATCAGGGAGAATGAAATCTTCACTTCTATCATTAGTTGGCGTCGTTAACGCTGTAGTAGATGTTTCAACAGTTTCGGGCACGCTATCAGCGGCACTTTCAGTTTTACTCGGTGCTTGATCATCGCCCTCTACATCTACCGCGAACAAAGGCGCATGGACTTTGGCAATGTCGCCAGGTTGATAGTGCAGCTTTTTCACCACCCCAGCATGCATCGCAGGAATTTGAACTGTCGCTTTGTCTGTCATTACCTCAGCCACTGGCTGGTCTTCTTCAATGCGCTCACCTTCACTGACCAGCCATTCCAGCAATTCGCACTCTACAATTCCCTCACCAATATCTGGCAAAATAAATTCTGTCATCATAGTCAGAGCTCCTTAGTAATGCATGGTGCGTTTAATGGCTTCATAGGTTTTGTATTCATCGGGCATGTATTCTTTTTCATGGGCCAATGGATACGGCGTATCTAAACCACACACTCGGCTAATCGGAGATTCTAGGTACAAAAAGCACTTGTCCTGAACTGTCGCTGCAATTTCGGCTGCAAACCCTGCCGTTTTTGGCGCTTCGTGGTTAATTAACAAACGGCCGGTTTTCATCACAGATTCACATACCGTTTGTACATCCCACGGGAGAATGGAACGCAGATCGATAATTTCACAATTGACACCGTCTTCAAGCGCCATAGCGGCCGCCTTTTGTACGATTTCAATTTGCGCACCCCACGCCAATAACGTGATATCAGCACCTTCTTGAACAATATCAGCCTTCCCTAGTGGTAAAGTGTAATCTTCCTCAGGTACCTCACTGACCGATGCGCGGTATAGGCGTTTGGGCTCCATAAACAACACTGGGTTTTTATCGCGAATACTGGCTAGCAACAACCCTTTAGCTTGATAAGGGTTACGTGGGATCACTATTTTCATTCCAGGCGTATGGGCAAAATACGCTTCTGGTGATTGTGAGTGGTAGTGTCCACCAGCAATTCCACCACCGTAAGGCGTTCGTATAGTAAGGCCGCCACAATCAAATTGTCCGCCTGAACGGTATCTAAACTTGGCCGTTTCATTCACGATTTGGTCGAACGCAGGGAATATATAATCACCGAACTGGATTTCAGCGATAGGCGTAGCACCTTGTGATGCCAAACCATTGGCAAAGCCGAGAATACCTTGTTCTGTTAGTGGCGTATTAAAACAACGATGCTTGCCAAACTTTTCTTGTAAATTGCTGGTAGCGCGGAAAACGCCACCAAAGTGACCCACGTCTTCACCGAATACCACGGCTTTTTCATCTTCCGTCATCGCAGTAATCAGGGCGTTATTTATTGCCTGTAACAAATTCATTTTTGCCATGATTAGTTTCTCCCTGCCGTTTTCGGATAATGTTGTGGGTACAGGCGCACGTGGGCTTCAAGTTCTTCTAGTTGTTCTTTGAGGTGCCAGGGCGGCGTGTCGTAAACGTCTTCAATGATATCTTTGAGTTCATTGACCGGTATTTTCTCAGCAGTCTTAAGTGCAGCGAGTACGCCCTGACGTTGTTGCTCTAAGTGTTTGTCGAAGGCACTTTCGTCTAACCAACCTTGTGACAACAACCACGCTTTCATTCGTGCAATAGGATCTTTCGCACGCCATTTTTCTTCTTCATCTTTTGAGCGGTAACCGGTTGGATCATCAGACGTGGAGTGCGCAGCCAGTCGGTACGACATGGCCTCAATTAATACGGGGCATGTTTGTGATAACGCAATTTTACGCGCTTGTTGGGTGGCTTCATAAATAGCGATGGGATCGTTGCCATCCACACGGATCGTTTTAACGCCGTAGCCAATTCCCCGAGAGGCAATGCCATCACCAGCAAATTGTTCTTCCGCCGGTGTTGAAATGGCATAACCGTTATTGCGACAAAAGAAAATAACCGGGCAATTGAGAACCGCCGCCATATTTAAACCAGCGTGAAAGTCTCCCTCTGACGCTGCGCCTTCACCAAAATAACAGATAGTGACTGCATCAACGCCTTCCAATTTCTGACCGTATGCATAACCTGCAGCTTGGGGGATTTGCGTACCTAACGGGGATGATATGGTCATAAAGTTCAGCGGTTTGTCACCATAATGGATGGGCATCTGGCGCCCTTTATTAGGATCTTCCTGATTGCTGAACATCTGATTCATAAACTGTTCGGTGCGATAGCCACGCCACGCCAGTGCTCCCTGTTCGCGGTATTGTGACATGATCATATCTTGTGGTTCGAGTGCAGCGGCACTCGCTACCGACGCTGCTTCTTCACCGGTACTGGCAAGGTAAAAACTAATACGGCCTTGGCGCTGTGCAGCAACCATGCGCTCATCCAAAATACGGATATAACTCATAGTTTGATAAATACGCTCGGCAACTTCTCTAGGCATTGTGACGTTGGTGTCGCCCACCACCTCACCATCGGGAGAAAGCCTTTGTAGCATGGGTATGTCGATCAACCCATTTTCAATGATGTGCACAGCATTTGTTATTTTTATTTTGGCTAAATGATTCCGGTCTTTCACTGTCGTTACCTCGTTCCGTACATTACGGTAAGTTTGACCCTGTGAGATTATGCTAGACCAGATACACCTCACTCACCTTGCTATTTCGAGGTCATTTTGATGGGTAATGAGATGGGTTATCCTAATTTTTTAAGCCCCAAAGTGATAAATAACCTAATTCCTGAGCAGGTTGTTAAAACTAAGTTACTACAGGTTAAATTTATCGCATTATTTCTCTATCGATGCAGTGTAAAGCTTACTTAAATTATGTCGAAGAATTTAA
The DNA here is from genome assembly GCF_056161325.1 of Alteromonas sp. ABE4_545. Classification (NCBI taxonomy): domain Bacteria; kingdom Pseudomonadati; phylum Pseudomonadota; class Gammaproteobacteria; order Alteromonadales; family Alteromonadaceae; genus Alteromonas; species Alteromonas sp. ABE4_545. The sequence goes on along the minus strand of NZ_JBSWYY010000017.1, from coordinate 50,659 downwards.
AAAACCATCGCAAACTTTAACCTGTTAGAATCACGCTATACTGAACAATCATGACGATGTTTATTGATAACCAAATCGTTTAAGATAAGCTCAGTTTACGCTAACAGGACGCCCAGCGAATTCACCACCCTATGGGGTTTAAATTGGAGGTAATCGTGATTAAACCCATTCCACTGGCATTGTCTGCCAGTTTTGCCGCGTTGACATTTCACGCTGCAGCAACCACTCAAACAGGTATATCTTTACAGCCTGTTTCTATAAATAAACATGTCAAAAATAACCGAATATCAAAACGATTTGACGAATCAAGCACACTCGACAGTACAACATACCGCTATATAGTTCAGTTCGACGACGCGTCAGTGGCCACCTATAACGGCACAATTAACGGTCTCGCCGCAACGAACCCCACTAAGCAATCGGGCACAAAAAAGCTCGACACTGAACGCACTGAAGTTAAAGCGTACAACGAGTATCTAGCCAAAAAACAATCCGCAATGCTCAGCAAACTCTCATCGAGCGTTGGCATTGACACTGCAATAAAACAGTTTTCGTATTCTCTAAATGGTGCAGTGATTGAAGCAACACCGGCCCAAGCACAACAAATTGCGTCAATTTCTGGCGTGCGCAGCATAGAGCGCGATCAGGTGTTTACCCTTACCACAGATACCAGCTACCAACTGCTGGGGGCAGATCAACTTTGGCAAGGTAGCGTGGGTAGCGCAGGTGCGGTACTCGGTGAAAATGTCGTTGTTGGTATACTCGATACTGGTATTAACACCGACCACCCTGCGTTCGCTGCGACGGGTGGCGATGGGTACACGCATGTTAACCCGCTCGGTTCTGGGCAATATCTTGGCGATTGCGAAACCGAAGCCCCATCACTTTGTAACGATAAATTAATTGGGGTGTATAGCTATAACGTACTCACCAATGCATACAATGATACGTCGGTGTTTCCTGTTGGTCTCGCTCAAACCGGTGAAGACTACAATGGTCATGGTTCACACGTAGCAAGTACGGCAGCGGGTAATATTTTATATAACGTACCTGAACTCGGTCTCGAATATGGGAATGAGACCGGTGATGGCACAGTAGGTAGCTTTACCTTTGACCAAACCTCAGGTATCGCTCCTCACGCCAATATCATCTCGTTCCAGGTGTGTTTACCCGGTGAAGATGATGACAGCTATACCGGCTGTTATGCGTCGGCCTCTATTGCCGCAATAGAAGATGCGATCGAAACAGGGATTGTAGATGTACTTAACTACTCCGTCTCTGGTGGCGGGTATCCTTGGTCAGGTTCACTCAATGCCGCGTGGCTTTCGGCTCGAAACGCAGGCATTTTTGTCGCTCATGCGGCGGGTAACGAAGGCCCCGATTCAGAAACAACAGAAAAGCACGCGCCTTGGCTTACTGCTGTCGCAGCAACCTCTCATGGACGTTATGTTACCCATGAAAAAACCATGAGTAATTTTACCGGTGGCGGAACTAGCCCAGGCACACTCTCTGGCGCCAGTAACTCAGGAGCAATTACAGCGAGTGTCGTCTACGCGGGAGATTACACAAATAGTAATGACCCTGATGGCGACCCAGCTCAGTGCTTAGAGCCCTTCCCCGCAGGTACGTTCGATGGCGAGATTGTGGTGTGTGAGCGCGGAGAAATTGCACGCGTACAAAAAGCAATCAATGTCGCAGAAGGTGGCGCTGGCGGTTACGTGCTGATTAACCTAGACGGCGGCGCAGAAAACGTTGTTGGCGATGTTTACGTAATTCCGGGTATTCATCTCGATGCAGCACAAGGTGAATCGTTGATGACCTGGCTGTCAACAGGTACCAACCACTCCGCCACGATTAGCGAGGCCGATAGTGAAGTACTGAGTGATGGCACAGAAGACATGGTTGCGTCGTTCAGTTCCAGAGGACCTAACACGTCCATCAGTACTTTAACCCCCGCAGTCGCCGCACCGGGTGTGAGCATTTATGCCGCATACGCCGATGAAATGTATGGTCATGACATTACCGAACCCGCCCCCGCTGATTGGGCATATTTAGATGGAACCTCGATGGCATCGCCACAGGTTGCAGGTGCAGCCGCGTTACTAAAAGCCGCTCACCCCGATTGGACACCCGATAATATTCGTTCAGCATTAGCCATGACCGCCAAGACAGGTCTTATTGATTACGACGGCAGTGAAGCCAACTGGCACACTTCTGGTTCAGGGCGTATTCAAATCGAACAAGCCACATTAGCAGGTTTGGTCATGGATGAAAGTGATGCAAATTACGAAGCGGCCGATCCTGACGAAGGCGGTGAACCAAGAGCACTCAATCTACCTTCATTCACAGATAACAACTGTTTGATCACCTGTACGTGGCAACGCACGCTAACAGCAACCACGGCAGGCACTTGGAGTGTTACCACTGACAGTATGGAATCAGGTTTATCAATTTCTGTCTCTCCGTCAAGTTTCAGTTTGGCCGCAGGTGAATCACAAACACTGGATATCACAGTTGAAACAGGATCTGCAGATGCTGAGTCTTGGTCTTACGGCCGTGTTAACCTTTCGTCTTCGTCTTCACCTGATTTACATCTTCCTGTATCGGTGATCGCGTCAAACTCCACCGTTGAAGAAAGTGTTGATATCACAGCGCATCGGGACCGAGATTCTTACCTGATGCAAGACGTGGTCGCTGTAGAAATTACGGATTTCCAATCAACTGTTTATGGTTTAACCGCGGCAACGCTTACCACAGGTACGGTTAAGCAAGACTCCGACGCTTTTGACCCATTTGACGATTTAACTGATGGCGTTGTGATGGTGCCCATTACCATTGACGATGCTGTGCGTTTTGTCGCCACTATCAATAGCACGACGTCATTGGATATGGATATCTATCTGGTATACGACTACGACCAAAACGGCGAAGCCACTGACGATGAAATTGTTGCCATGAGTATTAACTCTGGCTCAACTGAATATATCGATGTACTCGCGCCTGAAGCCGGCGACTACTGGCTGATCATCCACAATTTCTTTGGTGACTCACAGCAAGGTGATAGCTATGAGGTTGCATACGCGGCTGTCACATCAACCGCCGATGCGTCGTTGACTGTAGACGCACCTTCGTCAAACGCAGCATCGACCCCTTTCGATATTCGTTTCTTATGGGATATAGATGGTGCTGAACAAGGTGACCAATATTTTGGTGCCGTTGCGATGGGGTCGAGTGCAACAATGCCAGATAACTTAGGTTTAGTCGGTGTGGATATTACGCGTGGTGCAGACGACGTACAAATTATCTCCAACTCGGATGGCCGTTTATCTATTGGCGATACTGCCGACTATACCGTGCGGGTATTAGCAAACGACACCAATGAAGACCGAGACTATGTGATTTCGGTAACACTCCCAGATGAAATATCAGTGGTAGAAAGTTCATTGGGAGACAATGCCCAACTCACTGACAACACCATTACGTGGGAGCTAACCCAAACCACAGACGCCGGCACAAGCTTTGTTAATGCCACGAGCGTAGATAGCAGCCAATGTTCAACCGTTAACGTAGGCCAAGGTTCTGGGTACATCGATTTGGCAGCGTTAGATATTGCGCCTGTAAACTTGAACACGGATGAACAAGATACGTTAGCGATTAACTTCAGTGGCACAATTGAGTACTTCGGTAAAACTTACTCTAGCTTTACCGTAACAGACGATGGGTTTATTCAATTGGGTAATGGCGATACTGGCACTCAACCATGGATAAACCAAAAACTTGCAGATGCCACCTCCCCTAATGCTGTGATTGCACCACTTTGGCGTGACATGACATTTGATAGCAACAGCAATTTGTATGTCGCTCAATTTAACAACGGTCTAACCACTGTGGTTGAATGGCAGCAAATGCGTGATCAAACCACCGGTCAGCGATTCAGCTTTGAAGCAATCATGCATAAAACGGCGAGTGGCGAGTCTGATATTCAGTTTGCCTATCAAGGTGTGAGTTTATCTGACGCGACAGCGACGACAATTGGCGTCGAAGATGACACAGGGTCTACTGGTGTGCCACTTTATTACACGGGTACCAGTGAAAACACCGTTAATTCCGATGTCTTAGAAGCAGTCGAGAGCGATGGTACACTTTGCCTCAGCCGGGTAAGTGAAGACCTTGCGTCTACTGATGTGGATTTAGACTTCACCGTTACATTAAGCGCTGGCACCGCAGAGGTCGACAGCATTCAATTGATTGCGGTTTCTACGGTTCCAAACATTCCGGGTACCGTGTCTTACGCCAGCGAGAACAACGCAGTTCAAATTCACGCAGGGCCTGTGATCACCATTGATGGCAGCACCGAGAATACCGAACTTAGCGTAAGTGAAGGTACTACCTACACCCTGCCGGTGAGCATTGAAGATCCTAATGGTGACGATTTCAGCGTGAGTTGGAGTCAGTCAGGCGCAGTTAGCGTTGAATTTGACGACACCACCATTGCGGCTCCCACGATCACTACGCCTGAAGTGGATGAGGCTAGTACCACTACCTTAACGGTGACAGCGACTGACAGCTACGGTTACACCACCACCCGTACAATTGCGTTAACTGTAGCGATAAATCAGCCCCCTACTTTGGAAGTGACCTATGATACCCAAGTTCAAGAAGGTAGCAGTTTCACCATCACCGCATCGGGCACCGATCCAGAAGGTGATGACCTCACTTTCACCATCAATGGTGTAACAGGTAGCAGTTATTCGGCCACTGCCCCTACGGTAGATGAAGACACAAGTGTGACTTATACAGTATCGGTCACAGATGGTTTTAATACCGTGCCTGATACCATCACGTTTACCGTAACTAATAAACCCAAGAGCGGTGGCTCTATGGGCTATATATTAGTGGTGTTGTTAGTTTTGTTGGGTGTACGCCGTACCCCAATCAAAAAATAGCGGTATCAAAGCACTAAGTGGATTAAAAACGGCAGTCTACACACTGCCGTTTTTTTTGATGACCATCAGAATTACAACGGCTCTGCTTGACACCAGCATAGCAGGCATAGTGTGATAGCCAAGAGCCATTAACAAACAAGGACTGCAATATGGGTGACGGTCGTAATCGAATTCCTCGTGATGGGACCAACGACTACAGTGTTGAGCAAGCAAAGACACGTCGAGATTTTTTAAAACAGAAAACGGGGGCTGAACTTACACATACTGGACAGTTTACAATTGACCCAACGGCATTGCCCGGCAACATTGAAAACTTTATCGGTATTGTACAAATGCCCGTTGGGGTCGCTGGTCCGATTCAAATTCATGGCGAGCACGCCAATGGTTTGTTTTATGTACCAATGGCAACCACTGAAGGTACGTTAGTTGCCAGTTACAGCAGAGGTATGCGGGTAATTAATGAATGTGGCGGAGTAAAAACCACCGTTGTTGAGCAATTCATGCAGCGCGCTCCGGCCTTTATCTTCCAAGACGCGCGTCAAGCTCGTGATTTTGGCGTCTGGTTAGAGCAAAACTTCGATGCGATAAAAGCGGCCGCAGAAAGTACTACCAGCATAGGTAAATTGACCCATTTTGAGCAATGGTCGGTATCTAAAATTCGCTATGTACGATTCAACTACACGACCGGCGACGCTGCGGGCCAGAATATGGTAGGGAAAGCCACCTTGGTTGCGTGTGAATACATTAAGGCCCACTACCCCGGTGAGTTGGAATACTTACTATCTGGCAACATGGACACCGATAAAAAGCACTCCCACCTAAATATGTTACACACACGCGGAAAGCGCGTGATTGCAGAAGTGGTGCTCGATAAAGAAATTATGCGACGCATCATGAAAGTCGATACGAAAACCATGGCTCGTTCTTCCCTACTCGCGAATATGGGCGCCATGTTGTCTGGTGCTGCTTACAACGGCCCTCATTCAGCGAATGGCATTGCCTCTATGTTCATCGCGACTGGACAAGACGAAGCTAACGTTGTGGAATCTCATGCAGGGTTACTGTCTCATGAGCTACTCGATAATGGCGATTTGTACTTGTCTGTCACCTTACCCTCTCTGATCGTTGCAACTTACGGCGGCGGCACGGGGTTACCCACTCAGCGTGAGTGCTTAGAATTACTGGGCTGCTATGGCAAAGGTAAAGCCAACAAACTAGCTGAGATCGTCGCTGCTACGGTGCTAGCTGGCGATATTTCACTGGCCTGTGCTGTTATTGCGGGGCACTGGGTATCGAGTCACGACAAGTATGGCCGCAACCGAAATTAATAAAAATTTTCACCTCATTTAAACTTTTTTAGTTTTCTTTTCGACATAGCAGGTATTCGAACAAAAAGGATACCTGCTATGCAAATAGCTGACACCAGCGGTCAGGATCGACAAATCGCGCCCAAGCGCAACCGCACCCCACTGTATATTTCAATCGCTATTCTGTTCACTATCGGTGCATGGTTTTATTTGGTTCCCGTATTAAGCCAATGGCAAAAAGCCCAAGCGACGGTTGCCTTTGAGCGTTTACGCATTGCCACTGTGAATCAAGGTGACTTAATTCGTGACCTGTCAGTAGAAGGCCGTGTTGTTGCTGCGGTAAGTCCCAAGCTTTATAGCCCCGCCCAAGGAACCATTACCTTTCATGTAGCTGCTGGCGATTCGGTAGATAAAGGGCAAACCCTCGCCACCATAGATAGCCCAGATCTCACCAATGAACTTGAACAAGAGCAAGCGGTGAAAGATGAGCTAACCACGGCTCTTGCGAGACAAAAAATTCAAGCCAAAAAGCAAATGCTCGAAGATCAAAAAGCGATCGACATCGCAAAAGTGACCCTCACTGCTGCCGACCGTGAAAAACGCAGAGCGGACAAAGCCTATGAGAATCACGCGATCAGTAATATTGACTTCGAGAAAGCCCAAGACGACCTGCATAATGCGCTGTTAGTGCACCAGCACGCGGTTAAAGATGCAGAGCTAAACAAAGAGTCACTGCTATTTGAGATAGAAAGCAAAACCCATCAGGTCACACGACAATCGCTAAAAGTGGAAGAGCTTCATCGCCAAGTCGACGCGTTAACCCTCACCTCTCCCGTTAATGGCATTGTGGGTAATCTCGCAGTTGAGCAAAAAAACCAAGTCACAAAAAATCAGGCTATTTTAAGTGTGGTAGATTTAAGTGAATTTGAACTCGACATCGCCATTCCAGAAAGTTACGCAGATGATTTAGCCATTGGTATGTTGGCTGATGTTTCGATTAACAACATCCCATTCCCTGCCACACTGGTGAATATTTCTCCCGAAATTGAAAACAATCAGGTAACAGGTCGGGTGCGGTTTATGACCGCTGAAGCGCACTCACAACCTCAAGGGTTACGACAAAACCAGCGTCTGACGACCCGCATTTTTCTGGAAAACAAACCGAATGTACTGAAGGTACAGCGCGGCCAATTTTTAGAATCTGGAGGCGGACGTATCGCATATCGTATTGATGGCGATGTGGCCCATCGAATAACCATTCAAACCGGTGCGCGTAGCTTGAGCGATGTTGAAATTATCAGCGGTCTTGCACCGAATGACCAAATAATCGTTTCGAGCACTGAGCAGTTTAACGGCGCTGAAACCGTACTCATCACACAATAAATGCAACAAGGAACTCCCATGCTAACGATGACCAATATCAACAAGGTGTTTCGCACTGATTTAGTGGAAACCCACGCCCTTCGTGACTTCAACCTAACCATCAATGAAGGCGACTTTATTTCTGTTACTGGCCCGTCTGGATCAGGTAAAACGACCTTTCTCAATATTGCTGGGTTATTAGAAACCTACACCTCTGGACAATACTGTTTAGACAATGTGGACGTCAGCCACCTAGGAGATCGGGAGCGCAGCAGATTGCGAAACGAAAAAATCGGCTTCATCTTTCAAAGCTTTAATTTAATCCCCGACCTGAATCTTTACGATAATGTAGATGTGCCTTTGCGTTATCGCGGCATGAGTAAAGCCGAGCGTCATCAACGCATTACCGCCAGCCTAGAACGGGTTGGTTTAGGCAATAGAATGAAGCACATACCGTCTCAGCTTTCAGGTGGTCAACAACAGCGGGTAGCCATTGCCCGCGCCCTTGCGGGTGAACCTCGATTCTTACTTGCCGATGAACCCACTGGTAACCTCGACAGCCACATGGCTGAAAGTGTAATGGCCTTATTACAAGAGATAAACCAACAAGGCACCACCATAGTCATGGTGACTCACGACGCTGAACTTGCCCAACAAACAACGCGCAATATTTTCGTCAAAGACGGGCAAATAAGTGAACTGCCCACCCGCACTCAAGCTGTGGCATAACAACAGGACGAACCATGTTTATCTACTATTTAAAGCTGGCGCTAAAGAGTATTCGCCGCACACCTTGGCTCAGTGGCTTGATGGTCGCCGCCATTGCGCTGGGTATTGGGGCGAGTATGACAACCATTACGGTAAATTATTTAATGTCGTCAGACCCGATACCGGAAAAGAGCGATCAACTTTACTATGTTCAGCTTGATAGCTGGAGCCCTTTTTCTGCGGCTCGTGAACCCAATGAGCCGCCCGACCAGCTCACTTGGCGTGACGCTACAAACCTGATGCGAGCGAACAAGGCCTTGCGACAAACCGCTAACGCCAGCACTGCGGGTGTTATTCAGCCTGAGAATAAAGACACAAAGCCTTTTATGGCTAGCATTCGTTTGAACTTCGCCGATTTCTTTCCCATGTTTAACTCACCTTTTTTATATGGACAAGGTTGGCAACAAGAAGATGATCAAGCTCGCAAACAAGTTATTGTACTCAGTAAGCGCATTAATGATCGCGTGTTTGGCGGCGACAATTCAGTGGGGCGTTCTATAAGCGTTGCTGGTCACCTTTTCACCGTAGTTGGCGTTCTGGATGATTGGGTATTGGTACCCAAATTTTATGACGTAACAACCGGTGCTTTTGAAGAAACGGAAGACGTGTTCATGCCATTTTTGCTGAAAGAAACATTAAGGTTGCCCAATGGAGGGAATACGAATTGTTGGAAGTCTCCTGAAGGAGAAGGCTTTACCGCGTTTTTACAGTCTGAATGTGTGAACTATCAAATGTGGGTAGAACTACCTACACAAGCTGATAAACAAAGCTATATGGACTTTCTGAATACATACGTTGATGAGCAAAAAGCACTTGGCCGATTTGCTCGTCCGCACAACAATCGCCTATCCGACGTGATGACCTGGATGGAAAACGAACGGGTTGTGGCTGAAGATGCACAAATTATGATGTATTTGTCTTTCCTGTTTTTAGTCGTTTGTATTGTAAATACCATTGGTCTGTTACTTTCTAAATTTACCAACCGGACGGCTGATATTGCCCTCAGACGCGCCATTGGCGCCAGTCAATCTGCCATATTTTCACAATATATAACTGAATCAGCGCTAATCGGTACATTGGGCGGCTGTTTAGGATTAGGGCTTGCTCTCCTTGGCTTAGAAGGCATTAAAACCTTGTACGGTAGCTTTGTCAGCGACTTGGTTCACCTTGATATCAATATGGTGCTATTAGCAATTGGGCTATCAATTTTAGCTGCCGTTCTTGCGGGTTGTTATCCGGCGTGGCGTATTTGTCGTATCGCGCCCGCCAGTCAGCTAAAAACACAATAATTAGGAAGACAGATGAAAACCAATTATGAAATAGGCCCCATGTGTCGTGCATTACTTCGCAGCCGCGTTGGTGCAATATTAATTGCATTACAGATCGCGCTAACGATGACAGTGATCGTTAACGCCGTATTTATTATTGTTGAGCGTAACGCTCTCATCGCGCGTGAAAGTGGCATGGATGAAGCCAACAGTTTCTATCTAACCTCAACTGGCTTTGGCAACGACTTTAACCCTAAATTTGTGATCCCCGAAGATCTTGCATTAATACGTTCAACCTTGGGGGTTATTGATGCTACACAAATTAACGCCATTCCTATTAGCGGTGGTGGCTGGAGCATGAGTTTGGCTACCGAAGCCGGCGATGATGTAGATGATATAGGCACCGCCAATTACATGGTGGACGAGCACGGCTTAACAGCGCTCGACCTCGCACTAGTCGCGGGAAGTAACTTTTCCCGTTCAGATGTTAGATGGCGGGAAGCTAATCAACCAGATTGGCCGGATATCGCCATTATTACACAGTCCCTTGCCACACTCTTATTTCCCGACACCGACCTAGCCGCCATTGTTGGAAAAACCGTCTATATTGGCGATGACGAGCCAGTGATTATTACCGGCATTATCGACAAACTCCAAGCTCCTTGGATTGGGTGGAGCAATGTTGAGAATGCCATGCTGACACCAGAAAACCTCGCCTTTAATTCAACGCGATATTTTATTCGCACAGAAGCAGGTGAACGAGATACTGTTATGGCCAACCTTGAAGCTACACTTGCCGACGCCTACCCCAACCGCATTATTCGCAATATCCATACTGTCGCCGACACTAGGGAGCGGAGTTATCGTCAACACAGTGCCATGATCAACATTCTCATCACTGTTATGGTGTTGCTTGTTATTATTACTGCGATGGGCATCGTAGGCTTAACCACCTTCAACGTAAATCGTCGGCGTAAACAAATTGGGACTCGCCGTGCTCTCGGAGCGAGTCGTCAGAACATTGTTCGCTACTTCTTAATTGAAAACATGTTGATCAGTGCTTTTGGTGTGGCCTTAGGCGTTGCCTTAAGTATCGGGTTAAACATGGCGATGATACAATGGTTTAATACCACACCGCTCGATTGGTATTACCTCCCCATTGGCGTTGTCGTACTGTTCATTGTCGGACAACTTGCTGTTTTTGGCCCTGCTTTAAAGGCCGCATCAATCTCGCCGGCAATTGCCACGCGTACCGTGTAATAGAACAATAATGACGCTACAGGGCCGATATCAGGCCCTGTTTCCTTCGTGATATTTCATACAAATCAACGACGAGATGATGCATAATGACCAAGAGTTTACACATTGAACAATAATGGATTGATGGAAGATAAAATTGTTGTATCGGTCGGACCGAGCCAAAACTTACTCAGCTATAATTGGGTTATTGTAGATATTATAAAACACATTCAAGGTCTCACAGACCAGTTTGAATTTCGCGAATTTCGGCGCTTCAGCGATATCGATACAGCCTCAGATATCGTGATTTATTCTAAGCAATTACCCGACATAGGCACGCTTAAATCGTTAAACGCAAAACAGGTTTGGGTGCCCATTGATTTGCCCATTAAATACCTCAATAGCGCGTTGGATTTATGGTGTCACAAGCCTACAATCGACCAGTTCGATGCTATACTCACGCACAACACAAATTTAATCCCGCTACTCGGCAATCGGCCTCAAACCTATAACATCGACCATTACGCCAAGTACCCGATTGATTGGCTGGGTAATTTGTCGAGCGGAAAATTCGTTTGGATAGGCGTATTAGAGTATCTTCCCGAAACGGTGGCTTATTTCAGGCAAGCCGGCATCAATATTGAACGCCTGCACTTATTAACTAATGTAAGCGACTACCCAAGCCAACCTGAACACCTGAAAAGTGCCATTCAGCAACTCGGAGAGGTGTCGTTTAACAAAGGCACCATCACTATTGATGACATGACATTCCATCAATGGACAGAAGCACAACAAGCCCAATCACTCGCCAATTGCAGCGCTGTGATAGATATAAAAACCCCCACCTTTAGAAACACAGTTAAACCTCCAACGAAGTGCCAGTTATATGCATTTAACGGCATCCCAGTGTTGGTGAACCCATCTCACCCTGCACAAAGCCAATTAGCGCCGTTGGGTATTGAGTTACTGCCCCTGGACAGCATCCACCACCTCGACACCGCTACACTGAAAGCAAACAGTGTTAAAAACCGAGCTATTGCCACAGAGTTATATGGCCTGGACAAAGTCGCCAACGACTATATTCGATATCTGTTGGCGATTTATCATGCTAATAGCAACGGGAAAAAAGCGCCGTCTATGTTCAGCTACCATTACCGGAATATGATTTGGAAACTCAAGAACATATGGACTAATCGTCGGTAATCATATTGTCGGGCAGTCGTTTATTCGGCTGTACCCCCAACTTTCTAAATTGTTCTATTTGACGCACGATATTGCCCCGCCCCGTGGACAACTTGCTAAAGGCACTGTCAAAACTCTTTTGTGTGGTATCTAACGCTCGACCAATTTTTTCCATATCGGTCACAAAACCGGCGAATTTGTCGTAAAGCTTACTCGCATGCGCTGCAATCTCTTGGGCATTTTGGTTTTGGTACTCATACTGCCAAATGTTGTTAATTGTGCGTAGCGCTACTAGTAAATTGGTTGGTGAAACCAACATAATATTACTGTTCAACGCCAAGTTAACTAGCTCTGGGTCGGCGTCTACCGCGAGTAGAAAGGCAGGCTCAACAGGGATAAACATCAACACATAATCCAGCGTACGCAACTCTTTTAAATCGTGATACTCTTTTTTGCCTAAGCCTTTAATGTGAGCGCGAAGCGAATTCACATGCTCTTTGAGGTGAACCTCTCGCTCGGCTTCATCCGCACTATTAAAATAACGCTCATAAGACGCTAAGCTCACCTTTGAATCGATAATCACGTCTTTGTCGTTTGGTAGGTGTACTACCACATCAGGCTGCTGCAATTTACCGGTTTCAGTACGCACCGACACCTGAGTGTCAAACTCATGGCCTTCACGTAAGCCCGATTCTTTGAGAATTCGCTCCAATACCACTTCGCCCCAGTTACCCTGCTGCTTATTGTCACCTTTCAAGGCTTGGGTAAGCGCGGCAGCTTCAGTGGTGATCTGACGATTTAATTCTTTCAACCCGAGTATTTCTGTTTTTAACGACGCACGTTCTTGCCCTTCGCGCACATACTGGTCGGTCACTTGCTTTTTGAACCCTTCAATTTGCTCCTTTAATGGATTGAGCAAGGCATCAAGGCCGGTTTTATTCATCTTAGAAAAGCTTTCGCTCTTTTGTTCAAAAATCTTATTCGCCAAATTTTCAAACTGGGTTTGCAAACGCTTTTCTGTGTCTTCCATCAACTTCACTTTGTCTTGATGGGCTTTTTGAATTTCGCTCAAGGCTGACTTGGTTGACTCAAACTCAGCGCGTAAATCGGTGATGGTTTGCTGTTGGGCACGGGTTTCATTCGACAGTGTATCGCGCTGTTTCATTAAATCAGGCACGAGTGCGGCCTTTTGCCCGTATTCGTTGGCTTGTTGCTGTAATTGCTCGAGTTGTTGGCGCGACTGCATTAGTGTGTTGTTGAGTTGATCCAGTTGCTGATCGTGATACGCCTGACTTTGCTCTAGTTGCTGTGACAGAAGTTGGTTTTCAGCATGCTGGCTTTGAATAGCACTCTGCGCCTTTTTTGACGCCCAAAGACCACCAATCACGCCCCCTAGGCCTAACCCTACTGCCCCAGAGACAAGATAACTGATTTCCAACATTTGCATTTAGCAGGTTCCTTTTTAAAACTACTGAATAAAAAAACAGGTACTAAATAGTACCTGTTTTTTCTTGATAAGGTCTAGCTTTTTAAATTGCAGATTAACTAGAAAGCTTTCCGTCCAGCTCTTCCAGTTTGGCTTTCCAAATCGCAGGGCCGGTTTTATGGGCGTTTGCCCCCGTGCTGTCTACGGCAACGGTTACTGGCATATCTTCCACTTCAAATTCGTAGATTGCTTCCATACCTAAGTCTTCAAACGCCACAACACGAGACTTTTTAATCGCTTTTGATACTAGGTAAGCTGCACCACCTACCGCCATCAAGTACACGGATTCGTGTTTAGCAATTGAGTCAACGGTAGCTGGGCCACGCTCGGCTTTACCGATCATGCCGGCAATGCCGGTTTTCTCTAGCATCATGTCAGTGAACTTATCCATACGCGTTGCCGTTGTCGGGCCAGCAGGGCCAACCACTTCGTCACCCACTGCATCAACAGGGCCAACGTAGTAAATAAAGCGGCCGTTTAGGTCGACGCCTTCTGGCAAGCCTTCGCCATTATCCAACATGGTTTGAATACGTTTGTGCGCGGCATCTCGGCCAGTCAGCATTTTGCCTGAAAGTAAGATAGTCTCGCCTACTTTCCACTCTTTAATGTCTTCTTTGGTCACTTCGTCCATGTTCACACGACGAGTGTTTTCGCTCACTTCCCAAGTCACTTCTGGCCAGTCTTCCAGCTTAGGCGCTTTCAGATCAGCAGGGCCACTTCCATCTAGGTAGAAATGGGCATGACGCGTAGCCGCACAGTTCGGGATCATAGCAACAGGCTTAGACGCTGCGTGGGTAGGTACCGATTTAATCTTGATATCCACCACGGTTGTCATACCGCCCAAACCTTGAGCGCCAATACCGAGCTTGTTCACGCGGTCGAAAATTTCCAAACGCAGCTTTTCTTCAGTGGTCTCTGCACCGCGCTCCATTAACTCTTGAATATCAACAGGGTCCATCAAGCTTTCTTTTGCTAGAACAGCTGCTTTTTCTGCCGTACCACCAATACCTATACCTAACATACCCGGCGGACACCAACCCGCGCCCATTGTTGGCAAGGTTTTGACTACCCATTCCACAATATCGTCGCTTGGGTTTAACATCACCATTTTAGATTTGTTTTCAGAGCCGCCGCCTTTCGCCGCGATCATCACTTCAATCTTTTCACCTGGCACCATATCGATATGCACCACAGCTGGGGTATTGTCTTTGGTGTTTTTACGCGCGCCAGCAGGGTCTTCAACAATAGAAGCCCGCAAAGGGTTGTCGGGGTTCATGTATGCACGGCGAGTGCCTTCGTTCACCATTTCCTGAACCGTCATATCGGTTTTGTCCCATGTCACGCCCATGCCGATTTTAACGAAACAGGTCACGATCCCTGTATCTTGGCATAATGGACGCTTACCCTCGGCAGACATGCGCGAGTTAATGAGAATTTGAGCCATGGCATCTTTTGCCGCTTGGCTTTCTTCTTTCAGATAGGCCTGTTCGACAGCTTTCACATAATCGAGTGGGTGATAGTAAGAAATAAACTGTAGGGAATCTTCAATACTATCGATAAAGTCTTGTTGACGGATAACGGTCATGGCGTCCTCTTTACGTAGCCTTATTGATATTCTATTTGAAAAAACACGTATACTACCTTATGAAGCGAATCCGCACCACGCCCAATATCGTGATACTTTGGTGGAACAGCGAGTTAAAGCAATTGATTTTAGTTAGATAATTGCAACCCCCGCCATTCTGTGCACAATACGCGCGGTAGCCATATCCAAAGAGACGAAATACCCATGTGCCAACGCCCCACTCGGCAGCTAACTATAACAAAACTAGCACTCCCTGAGACTACGTCAATTCAAGCCATATTTAGCCACTTTGCGCACCTTGATTACGCAATCTTGCTCGACAGTGCAGGAAGCCAGCAAAGTAACAGTCGTTTTGATTATATGTACTGGCAACCCGAGCACGTTGTTGTTGCCGACAATGGCCGTATAACGGTAGAAGACCATGTAAACCATACGTCAGCGGTTACGAGTGAGCCGCCTTTTCAAGCGGTAAATCACTGCGTGGAGCAACTCAAAGCGAGCCTTATTATCGAAAATGCGCTAACGCCACTATTGGCTATGTTACCCGGTGCGGTAGGCGCCGTTGGG
Source organism: Alteromonas sp. ABE4_545 (assembly GCF_056161325.1). Classification (NCBI taxonomy): domain Bacteria; kingdom Pseudomonadati; phylum Pseudomonadota; class Gammaproteobacteria; order Alteromonadales; family Alteromonadaceae; genus Alteromonas; species Alteromonas sp. ABE4_545. The sequence goes on along the minus strand of NZ_JBSWYY010000017.1, from coordinate 34,949 downwards.
CATGCCGGTTATGACCTTGGGCGATACTACGAATCACTTCCGTCACAAGCGGCGAACGAGGCCTCCACTCCCGACATGGTTATGGGTGTATACAGCCAGTCTTTAATATATGATAACCGCGACAAAGTGTTTTATTACGTCTCGACATCAGACAAAACACCGGTTGATTTCAGCGCCTTCATTCACACCGAGCCAAAGCCTTTTTCACTGACGTCTTCGTGGCAGTCAAATTTGTCAGAACAAGGGTATCATCAGGCCCTCGATAAGATTCACCATTATTTGGTAGAAGGCGATTGCTATCAGGTTAATATGGCGCAGCGCTTTTCGGCCCGTTATCACGGTGACGAATGGAGTGCATATGTTAAATTACGTGAGCAAAACCAAGCCCCATTTTCGGCCTTTATTCGTCTGCCGAACAGCGCCATATTGAGTATTTCACCTGAGCGCTTTTTATCTGTGAAAAATGGTAATGTTGAAACCAAACCGATTAAAGGCACCCGACCTAGAAGCGACGATAGCGACCAAGATCGCCTTAACGCAGAAGATTTATTATCAGCAGAAAAAGACCGTGCAGAAAACCTCATGATCGTCGATTTGCTGCGCAACGATTTAAGCAAGCATTGTGAACCCGGATCGGTAAAGGTACCGAATCTATTCGCTTTAGAAAGCTATGCAGCCGTACATCACATGGTGAGCACAGTGGTTGGCAAGCTGAAACCCAACGCCACAGCACTCGATCTGATGGCTGGTGCTTTTCCCGGCGGGTCGATTACTGGAGCACCGAAAGTACGTGCGATGGAAATCATCGATGAATTGGAACCCCACAGACGAAATATCTATTGCGGTAGCGTGTTGTATTTCGACATCAACGGCAATATGGACTCCAGTATTTGTATTCGTACCTTGTTAGCAGAAAATAATACCCTTTATTGTCACGCTGGTGGCGGGATTGTGTTAGATTCAAAAGCCAATGAAGAATATCAAGAAACCTTAGATAAGGTTGCGCGCATCCTACCTGTTCTGGAGTAATGATTGGATACATCCACCCTGCTTTCTCGTTTACATCGCCCGTTACAAGTGAACGCGCCACAGGATTTTCCGCTGCGAAAAAAAGCACGCTCTGCAGCAGTATTGATCCCCATCGTCGAGCGAGAAAGCGGGCTAACGGTATTATTAACTGAGCGAGCCAAACATTTACGCCATCATCCGGGGCAAATTGCGTTTCCTGGCGGAAAAATAGAAGACTTCGACGAATCAGCTGCCTCCGCAGCATTACGCGAAGCAGAGGAAGAAATAGGCTTAGCCCCTCACCACGTTGAAATTGTTGGTCAACTTAGCCACTACCGCACCATCACAGGCTTTTCGATACAACCTTTTATTGGCTTGGTAAAACCCGATTTTTCACTCACGATAGACAAAAGTGAAGTAGCAAGCGCGTTTGAAGTGCCCTTAATACATTTACTACATCCCAGCAATCAACTCACACACACGATGAAACGCGACAATACGTTCTACGATATCTATTTCATACCTTTTGAAGAACGTCTCATCTGGGGTGCAACAGCGGCGATACTTCACACCTTATCACTCCACCTCGCACCTTAATGGGTCAATAAAGCCTCGATTCAGCGAACGCCAGCACCAGATAACAATGGTTAATGCCACTCATTAACTTTTCTAATTTGTGCTTTGTCTATTATTAAAGACAATAATAGGTAGAAAATAATAATACAGGCATAGATATGATCAGCGTTTTTGATATGTTCAGCGTGGGCGTTGGCCCCTCAAGCTCCCACACGGTTGGCCCCATGCGTGCCGCCGCTGAATTTGTCGACACCCTAGCCCAGCGTGAATTACTCACTCAAGTTGCTTCTGTAAAAGTGGAGTTATTTGGCTCTCTCGGACAAACGGGAATTGGCCATGGTACGGGCAAAGCAGTCATTCTAGGCTTGTTGGGAGAACTGCCCGATTCGGTAGACGTTGACGCCATCGATGGGTGGTTAGAAGACATTCGCGTGTCAGAAACCCTACAATTAAACCACCAACACACGGTAAAATTTCCGGCCAAAGGCGCCATTGTTTTTCACCGTCGGCGAAGTTTACCGCGCCATGCTAACGCCTTAACACTCTTTGCCTATGACAATGCAGGCAATGTGGTTTTCAGCGATACCTATTATTCGATTGGCGGTGGCTTTATCATTCGTGATCAAGACTTTGATTGTGCAAAAGCAGAAGCGGTGGCCCTGCAACAACAAGTGCCCTTTGCGTTTAAAACAGCAGGTGAACTCGTCAACCTATGTCGTGAGAATGGGCTTACCATCAGTTCACTTATGCTTAAAAATGAAACCACCTTTCGGCCCAAAGCCGAAGTCAAGAAAGCTCTCTATGATATTTGGTTAGTAATGAAAGCCTGCGTTGATAGGGGCATTCAGACCGAAGGGATTTTGCCAGGAGGTTTAAAAGTAGTCCGACGGGCTCCAGGGCTCTATCGCCGCCTACAAACCGAAAAAAGCGGCGACCCTATGCAGTGCATGGATTGGGTTAACTTGTTCGCGTTAGCCGTGAATGAAGAAAACGCCGCCGGTGGCCGAGTGGTCACGGCCCCCACCAATGGCGCGGCGGGCATTATTCCCGCAGTTATGCACTACTTTGACCGTTTCGTTCGTCCGATGGATGAAGACACCGCAGCAAGATTCTTACTCACAGCTGGCGCCATCGGTATTCTGTACAAGGAGAATGCATCAATATCAGGCGCTGAAGTGGGTTGCCAAGGTGAAGTTGGCGTTGCCTGCTCGATGGCTGCCGGTGCTCTCACTGAAATATTAGGCGGCTCTGTCAGTTCAGTAGAAAACGCTGCGGAAATTGGTATGGAACACAATTTAGGATTAACGTGCGATCCTGTCGGAGGGCTTGTTCAGGTGCCTTGCATTGAACGCAATGCAATGGGGGCAATCAAAGCCATTAATGCATCGCGTTTAGCCTTGCGTGGTAGTGGTGAACACAAAGTTTCGTTAGACAAGGTGATCAAAACCATGCGTGATACCGGCAATGACATGAAGACTAAATACAAAGAAACCGCCCGAGGCGGTTTAGCGGTTAATATAATCGAGTGTTAATTAACAAGGTGACATTGAACTTGCCCTATCAGTTGGCAAGTTCAATCACAGGCCTGGTTATTTAACCGGTAACGTATGACCTTTAAACATCTTTTCTACTTCATCGTTGTTTTTCAGCATCATTGCCTTTTCCACTTTGTCGCGGGTTAGATGTGGCGCAAAGCGCTCGATAAAGTCGAACATGTAGCTACGTAGGAATGAACCTTTTCGGAAACCGATTTTGGTGGTGCTGTAGTCAAATAGATGGCTGGCATCAATTTTCACCAAATCATCGTCCAACTCTTCATTAACGGCCATTGATGCAATCACACCAATACCCACACCTAAGCGTACATAGGTTTTAATCACATCGGCATCGGTTGCGGTAAACACAATCTTAGGTGTCAGCCCCGCACGCTCAAACGCATGGTCGAGCTCGGAACGGCCGGTAAATCCAAACACATACGTCACCAATGGAAACTGAGCGATATCTTCGATTTCAATGGTCGATTTACTTGCCAACGGGTGGTCTTTGTTCACAATGACACTGCGGTTCCAGTGATAGCACGGCAGCATCACAAGGTCGTTATATAGATGCAGAGCCTCAGTGGCAATCGCAAAATCAGCCTCACCTTTCGCCGCTAAATCGCTAATTTGCGAAGGTGTACCCTGATGCATGTGTAATGACACCCGTGGGTATTTTTTCATGAAACCTTGAATGACATCAGGTAACGCGTAACGCGCTTGAGTATGAGTAGTCGCAATATTCAGCTTACCTTGGTCTGGCAAGGTATGCTCTCGTGCTACCGCCTTGATACTCTCAACTTTATTCAAAATTTCGCGTGAAATATTAATCACATCACGCCCCGCCTCGGTCACGTGCGTCAAGTGCTTGCCACTGCGACCGAAAATTTGCACACCCAATTCATCTTCGAGCATACGAACCTGTTTGCTGATACCGGGCTGAGAGGTATACAAGCTTTCAGCGGTCGCTGACACATTCAGATTATTATTCAACACTTCAACAATATAACGCAGTTGTTGTAATTTCATGTCTTGTCCATTTAATTTTCAGATGTGTCGCCAGTGCGCTTATAACCAAATTTATATACTTATTTGCTATTTATTTCTATAGCTCTGTGCTTATGTTATCAAAGCCGCCGCAAAAAATAAGGAAAAAAACCGTAATATAATAGATACTAACAGTTATTACTTAGTTACAAATGGAAGGTTACATGCCAGAACAACAGGCCCCTCGCCCGCTAAATATCGACTTTTCTTCGGTATTAGCCGCTGCGGTCCATGATATGAAAAACTCATTATGCCTGTTAATCCAATCTATAGAACAGATTGCCGAACAATTGCCTCCCGCCCAAACAGAGACCAAAGAACAAGTCGCCAATTTGCATTATGAAGCCGCTCGTCTCAATACCAGCTTGGTCCAAATACTGTCTTTATATCGGGCCCAGTTAGAAAGCTTGCCGATTACGGTAGACCAGTGCTTTATTGAAGATCTGTTTCTCGACATTGTCAGTTCAAATCATTTATACATTGAACAACGAAAAATAGACATTACCACTGAATGCGAGCCCGATCTTGCATGGTATGTTGATAACGACCTTATCTATTTGTTAATTAATGATGTTTTAGTAAACGCCCTTAGGTATGGGAATTCATGCATCCGTATGCATGCATATACCGAAGATAACAAGCTAGTCATTCAGGTAGAAGACGATGGCCCAGGCTACCCACCGCAAATGCTTGCGCAGAGTGACGCTGAGCTGTCTGAATTTACTATGAGTCAAGGTCGCACAGGATTAGGACTATTTTTTGCGCGATTGATCGCATCAGCCCACACGCGAGACGCTCAATGCGGCGAGATTTCATTATCTAATGGTGGTAGTCTAGGTGGGAGTGTTTTTAAGGTTATCATTCCTTAAATTCAGTCGATAAGAATACAAATAATTGAGTTATGCAAATTATATGCATGGAATATTAGCGAGTCTGCAGGAATTTAATCGATGACAATCATTATTATCGTCACGTTAGTTGTGGTATTGCTTGTGGTAGCCATTTTGGCAAACGCATACCAACAGCATCGCGCTCAAGTTGAAGCCGAAAAGCGTGCCGAATTAACAAAACAAAAAACAATTATCGATGAGACCGAAAACGTTATCATGGCATCTAGCCAAATGCCCGTTTCTCAACGTTTGCACCAAATATTACACGGCCGAGTGCTGTCAGCGCTCAAGTTGATTGCCGAGCTAAACCCACAAACCCCTGATATTCGACAACGTATTAAAGATGTCGAGCAACGCACCTCAAGCCTAAGCGGTAGCGCCGACACCCCCGCCGACTTTAGTCTTCCTGAAACCGACAAGCTTATTATTCAATATATTCAGGCTGTTAAAAAGCTACGAGCGCTACTCAGAGCAGAACATAGCAAGGGTAAAATTGATACTAAAACCTATATCGACGAAGACAAGCAATTAGAGCGTTTACAACTCAAAGTTAATGTTGAAACCCTTAACCGACGTGCGCGTGCAGCGATGCAATCAAATATGCTTGGCTCAGCTCGCCAATACCTAGAAAAGGCAATTGCTGCGTTGGAAAACCAGGTTAACCTTGATGACTTTGGTAAAACTCGATTGACCGAGATGAAGTCTCAACTGTCTGAAATTCAAGACAACCTGAAAAATGCCAACGCCAAAGATCGCGCGAAGAAGAAAGAAGAAGAGCGTGATGAACTGGACGAGTTGTTTGCTCCGAAGAAAAAATGGTAACCGTGTGCCGCTCAGCGCAGTATTGTACAGAGCGGCATATTTTTATGGCTTTACGCTAGCCAATTTCAGTTACTCTGGGCTTCGAGCCTTGCCTGTATGGCCGTAAGTACGCGTAATCTGCTGCCATAGCGCATTAGCCGCCACCGACATACTGCCTCGAGAGGCTTTTATCATTCCTACACGTTTCACTAACGGGTTTTCGGTTATCGGCCGACACACAAGCCCTTTACTTTCCATCTGAGTACGACACAACTCAGGTACCACAGAAACGCCTAAGCCTTGTGCAATGAGTTGCCCTACTGAACCATACTGTCCTGTTTCAGCAATAATACTCAATGCCCCTTTCGAACTTGCCACTTGCTCGGTCCATTTCCTCACACTAGAACCGCGGTTCATGGCAATAAATGGGTATTTTAATAAGCTTTCCCACCGAGTTTCTGGCTCGTTCGCGGCGGGATGATCTTTAGGCATTACAGCAACAAAATGATCCGAAAACATCGGGTGAAATACCAAGCCATCCATTAACTCAGGTTCAAAAATAAACCCAATTTCTGCGCGCCCACCCAGCACGCTGTCAATCACTTCCTCCATCACAATGTCTTGAATACGAATACGGATGTTAGCGTGAAACTGATGATAAGTTTGTAATAACGACGGCAATATTGACTCTGCAAACGAAGGCATAGAGGCCAGAGTCAGCCGGCCTTGTTGCACCGCAAATAAATTTTGCATCTCCTCGAAGGTGTCATCCCAGTCGTTCACAAGGCGCTTGGCCGTAGGCAGTAAAATCTCGCCTTCTGGCGTTAATTGCACGCGGCGAGTTGTGCGGCTAAATAACCGACCGCCGAGCTGTGTTTCCATCTTTTTGATTGCACTTGATAATGCTGGTTGCGTTAGATGTAATTTTTCAGCTGCTTCGGCAAAAGTGGCTGATTGCGCCACCTGTATAAAGGCCTGCATATTTCGGTAGGAAATACTCATTGCTATTCTTAAATTCAATTTATTAATAATGTTATAAAATCAATTTTACAAAACTTCAACTGTCGCTGATACTTTTTCTGTCGCTTATTTTATCTACAGGAGAGACGTGGATGTCAGGTTTCGATAAGGTCGTCACCAGTTACACAGAGGCCATGCAAGGGCTAACAGATGATATGACCGTGATTGCAGGCGGTTTTGGTCTGTGCGGTATCCCAGAGGGGCTAATTGCTGAAATTAAAAATGCTGGCGTGAAAGGTTTAACTGTCGTGTCAAACAACTGTGGCGTAGACGGTTTTGGCCTTGGTATTTTGCTAGAAGACAAACAGATTAAGAAGATGATTTCGTCTTATGTTGGTGAAAACGCCCTGTTTGAACAACAACTTTTAAACGGCGAACTAGAAGTTGAACTTACCCCTCAAGGTACATTAGCTGAAAAAATGCGTGCTGGCGGCGCGGGTATTCCAGCATTTTACACGGCAACAGGCTACGGCACTCCTGTAGGCGAAGGAAAAGAAGTTAAAACCTTTGACGGCCGCCCCTACATATTAGAAGAAGCAATTACTGGTGATTTTGCCATTGTAAAAGCGTGGAAAGCCGACCGCTACGGTAACTGTGTTTACCGTCACACAGCACAGAACTTTAACCCTATGGCGGCAACAGCAGGCAAAATTACCGTTGTCGAAGTAGAAGAAATTGTCGAGCCTGGCGAACTCGACCCCGCGCATATCCATACGCCCGGCATATACGTTGACCGAGTGATTAAAGGTACGTTTGAAAAACGCATTGAACGCCGTGTATTGGCTAAGTAGGGAGAAGAAAAATGGCTTTAACTCGTGAACAGATTGCAATGCGCGTGGCGCAGGAGTTTCAAGACGGTAGCTATGTGAATTTAGGAATTGGTATTCCGACATTGGCTGCTAATTACGTACCAGATGGTATTGAAGTGATGCTGCAATCAGAAAATGGCTTATTGGGTATGGGCCCTTACCCAACTGACGAACAAGTCGATGCGGATATGATCAATGCCGGTAAAGAAACCGTGACTGCCGCAACCGGAGCTTCTATTTTCAGCTCGGCCGAGAGCTTTGCCATGATCCGTGGTGGTCATGTTGACTTTACCGTGCTGGGGGCTTTTGAAGTTGACGTAAATGGTAATATTGCGTCATGGATGATCCCAGGAAAATTAATAAAGGGCATGGGCGGTGCGATGGATTTAGTCGCAGGCGCTAAAAATATAATCGTCACCATGACCCATGCAGACAAACACGGTAACTCTAAATTACTCCAGTCTTGTAATCTCCCTCTGACTGGAGTGAACTGCATCACACGTATTATTACCGACTTAGCGGTTCTAGAAGTGGCCAATGGCGCATTTCATTTACGTGAACGCGCGCCGGGTGTCGGTGTAGATGAAATACAAGCAAAAACAGCCGGTGAATTGGTCGTCGAAGGCGACATACCAGAAATGCAGTTCGCCTAATTTAGTGATAATTTGCCAAAATAGCACACAGTGGGCCCTTCACTGTGTGCTTTGCCTTTACTCTGCTGGTGATTCAAGGATAATAGGCCCGTTTTCAATAAAGAGGCCTATTTGTGCAAGTATCTGATCTACCCGTTAATCATAAAATCGTTTCTCGCCTGACGGACAAAGGCATCACTGAATTAACGGATGTGCAACGCGAAACCATTCTTCCCGCTTTACTCGGCAAAGATATTATCGCGTCATCAAAAACTGGATCAGGCAAAACTTTCGCATTTTTGGTGCCTGCGGTCGAACGCTTACTCACTAACAAGGCATTGAGTAAGCAAGATCCTCGAGCGCTAATACTCGCGCCTACTCGAGAGCTAGCTAAACAAGTATTTTTAGAAACCAAATCTTTGATACAAGGCCTTGGTTTACAATGTCAGCTTATTGTTGGCGGCGAAAATTATAATGACCAAGTGAAAGCTCTGCGCCGCAACCCTGATATTTTAATTGGAACCGCTGGGCGAATTGCCGACCATTTAAGTGATCGCTCTTTCTTTTTGAACGGCCTAGAACTACTGATTTTCGATGAAGCCGACCGTATGTTTGACCTTGGTTTTGCTTCACAGCTGTCTCACATCAACGAAGCAGCAGACCATCGCAAGCGTCAAACTATGTTGTTTTCAGCAACACTGGACAATATTGAACTCAACCACATGTGCAATAAGCTGTTGCGTGCTCCTGTGCGCGTGGCAATAGGCTCATCAGCCGAACAACACGTGGATATTAGCCAGTCGTTGTATTTTGCTGATTCAGTGGAACACAAAGATACATTGCTTAAAGCGTGTTTGGCGGCAACCGAATACAACCAAGCAGTAGTATTTACCGCAACGCGAGAAGACACCCAGCGTATTGCTGATGCATTGAATGAAGCTAATTTGGACGCTGTAGCATTACGCGGCGACTTCTTACAGAATAAACGCGCTCAAATTATGAGTGAGTTTAGTCGCGGCCAACAAAGTATCTTGGTTACTACCGATGTGGCATCGCGTGGCCTCGACCTGCGCAAAGTGGGCTTAGTTGTCAATTACGATATGCCAAAACACGCCGAGGAATACATTCATCGCATTGGACGAACAGGCCGAGCGGGTGACAAAGGGGTTGCCATTAGTTTTGTGAGTAAACGTGACTGGCGTAGTTTTACAGCCGTAAACAATCATGTTGCCTATTCATTGAATTGTGAGCAGCACCCAGACCACCCTGCTAATTTTAGTGGTTTTGAAGCTGCAAAACCTAAAACCGGCCAACAGCGCACTAAAAACAACCTTGATGACCAAGCTGCAAATAAAAATGTCGCTGATAAACCGGTAAAACGCATCAACACAATGACAGGTAAAGATGTAGGTATGCGCCCGGTGAAAAAGAAAAGACGTCCAGTTGAAGATATCGACGACATAGATAATGACGGTAATGACGACTTGTAATATTACGTCGAGTTAACTATTGTTTTAATCACAGGCGAAGATTATCCTTCGCCTGTTCTACACAGTTATAGGATACGGATAACCTGCAATTAACTGTACAGAGGAAACAGGCTTACCTCTGTTTTTTAATCCCGTCAACAAACAAAGATAAGGACTTCTGAATGACTATGTTGAATTTTGGCGAAATCATCCTCGCAGGCTTTGCGTTCTGGATTGGTTTTTCCACCTTAATAATCGCACTACTTGCCCGAAGAAAAAGCCCCACTCCCTTGTACACCGCCTGTATTGGTTTTTTCCTCTCTTTTATCCCGGTATTTAGTTTGTTGTACATGACGATCCTAGTATTGAAAAACGATTCGACAGACTCCGCAGCCCCGCTAACTCGCGAAGTGCAATAACACTCTTCGCTTCGCTATTTCTCTATCAATACACATAAAAAAGCCCTGTCAATTAACAGGGCTTTCAAGCGATACCATTGGTGAGCTAGTTAGCTTTGTTGCGCCAAATTACCACCAACGGCCGGATCAGACTTTCCCGCTTCGGCACCTTCTATTTGCCTTACTGCATAATCCAGTGCTTCAAGTAAAGTGTTATAAACGGTGACATCACCTTGTAAGGCGTTAATGCCTTCAAGTACAGTTTGAATGTTTTCGTTCGCACCACAAATAACCAACTCTCTACCTGCCGCAATTGCATCAGAAGTGACGGTTTCAACCGCCATTGCCGCAGATACGTCAACAACCGGTACACGGGTAAAGTCGAGGATCAACACTTGCGTGCCTTTCGCTACTTTTTCACGTACATGGTGCCCCACATCCGCCGCCGCACCAAAGCTTAACGGGCCGCCAAAGCTAAAGATGTTTATTTTGCCTTTACCGCGTTTCAACAGTGCATTTTCTTCTGGGTCATTTAGAGTTTCAGGAATGCGCTTAAGTTCTTCAATTTGCAAGCTTGCAACCTGACGAACATACGCAAGCGCCGCTAACACAACACCCACACCAACCGCAGTGATCAAATCGACAAATACAGTACAGCCGAGTACTAAAATCATTAACGCGAAGTCCCAACGAGGACCATTGTGTGCACGCTTCAAATAGGCCCAGTCGATAATATCTAACCCAACTTTAACTAGGATACCAGCCAGTACTGCATGAGGAATAGCCGACGCCAGCGGGCTTAAACCAAGGACCACAGCAAGCAACACTAATGAATGAACCATTCCTGAAATGCGGTCTTTACCACCACTTCGAATATTCACTACGGTTCTCATGGTAGCGCCTGCACCAGCGATACCGCCAATAAGGCCCGCTACGGTATTACCAATACCCTGCCCGACTAATTCTTTATTGCTGTCGTGACGTGTACGGGTCATGTTGTCGGCTACCAATGACGTTAACAGACTGTCTATCGCGCCGAGTACCGCCAAGATAAAGGCCGCTTCTAATATCAACAGGGCTTTGCTCTGTTCAAATACAGGTAAATGTAAGCTTGGCAGCCCTGTAGGGATTTCACCCAAAACAGGCACATTACTCAAACCTAAACTCACTAAGGTACCAATAATCAGCGCTGCCAGTGCGCCTGGCACAAATTTACCCAACGCCGGTGGCCATTTGTATGCAATTACTAAGGTACCCAAACCCAAGGCTAAGGTAACAAAGTCGATATCGGCTAACGCTGTAGGTAGGTAAGTCAGTGCGCCCATGGTACCACCAGGAGGCTCATGACCTAATAAACGACCTACCTGTAATATGATGATAATGGCACCAATGCCTGACATAAAGCCCGAGATAACTGGGTACGGCACTAAGCGTATATACTGACCTACCCCCAAAAAGCCAAAGACTATTTGAAAAATACCGGCCAACATCACGGCGGTGAAAATTAATGACGCATCGCCAGACAAACTGGCAAACAATCCAGCAAGAACAACAACCATAGGGCCAGTTGGCCCTGATATTTGTGACGGTGTACCGCCGAATAGCGCGGCAAAAAATCCTACTGCGATCGCACCGTATAGGCCAGCCATTGGCCCTAAACCTGATGCAACACCCAAAGCTAAGGCGAGTGGTAATGCAACAATACCCGCCGTCAATCCGCCGGTAAGGTCGCCTCTAAGATTCGATAAATTGAGTTTCATTCTTTCCCCTACCTGATTATTTTGAGTTTAGCTGTCCGTACGCTTTTTCTAGGTTTTCGAACGCCCCTTTGCTTTCACTAAAGCAAAGAATATCACCCGTTTCAATATTGTACATCCAACCATGCAATTGAACTTGACCGGTTGCGATTTTCGCGGCAACCGCAGGGTGCGTGCGTAAATGTTGTAATTGTTGTACCACGTTTTCATGGGTGACTTGATGTAAATGGTCTTCTGCATTGAGCTCGCACTTGCAACGCTCTTTAACGACTTCAGTCGCAACACGGCAATGGCTCAACCATTCTTTCACATGGGGTAGTGCATCAAGTTTTTCAGGATGCAATGCTCCTTTCATCGCTCCACAGTCGGTATGCCCGCATATTACGATGTGTTTTACACCTAATGCAGCGACTGCAAACTCTATAGAAGCCGTCATACCACCAGTTTGATTACTGTGCGGTGGCACAATATTCCCCGCATTACGGCAGATAAACAGTTCGCCAGGGTCAGTTTGTGTGAGCAAGTTCGGATCAATACGAGAATCTGAACACGTAATAAACAGCACTTCAGGGTTTTGACCGTTCGCTAATTTTTGAAACGTGCCTTTTTTCTCGGGGAATACCTCGTTTTGAAATTTGGCAACGCCTGATATTACATGATCCATAATTTGTCTCCGATTTCATTGTTATTTATAAGAGTCAATAACAGTTTTACTTGATAGGTTAATAGAAAAAAACATTATCTCGTGATAATAATTTGCTATCAGATGGATACAATGATGTAGGACTTGTGTTAATGCAATGTTTATTTTAGGCGGGAAGAAATAATATTGAAAGCAGGTGCAGTTCACTAAGGGAGAATGAACCGCACCTAAAAACGCATTTTATGATTGGAAATCAATCGTTTTTACAGTGATATTTTGATGATGTGCCTTAGCAGAATACTCTTTTACGAGCTCTACCACATCATGTGCGAGGGATTTAGTGTTGCTAAAATCCAATATCACGGTTGAATCTTGAGGAATAGTATTTAACTTTTTCAAAATACTCGGTTTATTGAAAAATGAAACTTCCTCTGCCATGACGATATGGTGTGTTTCTTTATTATCCACCACCTGCACGTTGTCTTTAAAGTGAAACGCATTTTTATAGCTGTGTTTCAACGTAAAGAATACGCTTACTGCAAGGCCGGCAATCACCCCTGTCAAAAGGTCTGTAAACAGCATTACCAGAATCGTCGACATAAAGGGCACAAACTGCTCCCAGCCAGTACGATACATCAAAGCAAACATGCTTGGCTTGGCCAGTTTATAACCAACAATAATCAACACAGCCGCGAGTGAAGCCAATGGGATCATATTGAGCATTGACGTAATCAGACCGACAGCGATAAGCAAGAAAAAGCCATGCATAATGCTAGACCACTTAGACTTGGCACCAAACGCAATATTTGCAGAACTACGTACAATGACCTGGGTGATAGGTAAACCACCAATCAAGCCAGAGATAATATTCCCCAGTCCTTGTGCTTTAAGCTCTCGGTTAGTGGGTGTGGTGTGACGTTCTGGGTCAAGCTTGTCAGTGGCTTCAACACTGAGCAAGGTTTCGATACTTGCCACAATTGCCATCACAACGGCTATCTTCAATACATCGAATTGCCACATTTGTGAAAATGCAGGGAATGCTAATTCATTCGCTAGCGCACCAAAACTCGCAATCACAGGTAATGACACCAACTGCTCAGGAGCTAATGGAGAGCCAGATTGCTCAAACACTAATGTGAATACAATACCTAGCAGAACCACTACGATAGGGCCCTGAATCATCTGAAATACTTTGTGTTGGTGCGTGAGATATTTATCCCAGATAACCAACAACGCCAGTGAAATTGCAGATATTGCTATGGCACTACCCGACATTGCTGAAAGCGCATGCTCGATGGCAGTGAGCGTATTCTCACCGTTAGTTTGAGTAAACGATTGTTCACCCAAGAAATCAGCATGCCAACCCAACAGGTAAGGTAACTGCTTCATGATAATCAATACACCAATACCAGTAAGCATACCGGTGATCACAGAGTTAGGGAAAAAGTAAGCAACAAAACCGGCTTTTAAATACCCCAACGCTAGTTGAATGACACCCGCAAGCACGACCGCACAGAGAAACAATTCCCAACTGCCCAGTGTTGCAATGGCATCAAATACAATAACGGCAAGCCCTGCTGCCGGCCCACTCACCCCCAAACGCGATCCGCTGGCGTAACCCACGATAATCCCGCCGATAATTCCTGCAATGATACCAGAGAACATCGGCGCGCCTGAAGCCAGAGCAATACCCAAACACAGGGGTAAGGCTACGAAAAACACCACAATACTGGCAGACAGATCCGCTTTAAAATTTTGCATAATGTTCAATCCTATTGAAACCAGCGATTATGCTTGTTTTTCGCGAGCCAGTAGTTGACGCTCTGCATACGCTTGATCCATTGATTCGAATTCACCTTTTTCAGGGTTAAAACAAAGGATCTGACCGCTACCAATTTCATAAACCCAGCCGTGGATTTGCACTTGACCTGTTGCCAACTTAGCAGCAACGGCTGGATGCGTGCGTAAATGTTGCATTTGTTGAAGCACGTTTTCTTTCGTGACTTCTTCCAAATGTTCGTCTGTCAATTCACCAAATTTTTCTTTCAATACTTCGGTTGCACAACGGCAGTGGCCTAACCACTCTTTTACGTGAGGCAGACTGTCTAACTTCTCTGGATGCAACGCCCCTTTCATCGCGCCGCAGTCAGTATGACCACATACTATGATGTGCTGAACGCCTAGCGCCGCAACAGCAAATTCAATTGAAGCTGTCATGCCCCCAGTTTGATTACTGTGTGGTGGAACGATATTACCGGCGTTACGGCAAATAAAAAGTTCACCTGGTTCGGTCTGCGTTACGAGGTTGGGATCGATACGAGAATCGGCACAGGTGATAAACAACACTTCTGGGTTTTGACCGCTCGCCAACTTTTTGAACGTCCCTTCTTTACCCGGAAATACTTCGCGTTGAAATTTAGCAACGCCTGAAATGACGTGATCCATAATTGAAACTCCTAATGAATGTAACTGAAAAATAGAGAAAACCGTCTTGGTTTTAGAGTTTTAACTGATAGGCATATAGTAATATATAGCATTTGGTGATAGCATTTACTTATCACGAAGACGAATTGTATGATTTAACCGACCAATGCCATTTTTATTTTCAGATAAACTACCACCGGTTAACCAATTGCGATATTTTGCAACCGTTGCCCACTATTTAAGTTATCGAAGAGCGGCATTACAGCTCGGCATTAGTCAACCTACGCTCACCAGTCAAATCAATACACTCGAATCGCAACTCGGTTTTTCGTTATTTGAACGTTCGCGAAGCGGTACGCTTTTGTCTGCCCAAGGCCGTGCCCTACTCCCCGTTGTTGAGAACATATTACGGGATTACCAAACGCTACAAGAAACTGCAAGAGACATTGCAGAGGGCCAAAAAACCACCTATCGGTTAGGGATACCACCAACACTCGGCCCCTATTTATTGCCTTATGTATTGCCGGATATTCATTACCGCTACAGTGAACTAAAGTTTTACGTGCGCGAAGGGTCACCGGGTCAGTTGGAACAAGGGTTATTAAACGGTGAATACGATTTGATCTTACTTCCAACCTTTAACGCCACTTCGCAACTGATTATCGAGCCTTTATTCACAGAGCCATTGAAGTTTGTTATGCCCAGTGACCACGAACTGGCGGGGATACCGTTTATCGACCCAGAGTCGTTACGTGGAGAACAAGTGCTTACCCTCGAAGATACACACCACTTTCATTATCAGGTACAGGAAATTTGCCAGTCGCTGGGCGCTAACGTACAACGCGATTTTGAAGGTACGAGTTTAGATACATTACGACAAATGGTCGTTATGGGCATGGGAGTGTCGTTTTTACCTGGGTTGTATGTTCACTCAGAGCTACACAGACCCGAAGCTTTACACGTTTGTGAATTAGCGGATATGCCGATCTCTCGTCAACACGGTCTGGCGTGGCGCAACACATCTCCAGGCCGCGTTTTCTTCAGAGAGTTAGTGAGTGAAATCAAAGCAATTATCAACAAAAACTTATCTGGCATCGTTAGAGTCGACTAACTACCAATGTGATCGCCATTGCGCATAAACCATCCCACCATCTATGCCTCCGGGAGACGTTGAGGGGTACTTTGCCCCTGCTTCACCACTGTATGGGTTGAGGCTGGGATAAGTATTCAGCAAATTACGAGCACCAATACTCACACTGTGTTGATCACTAAGTTGCCATAACCAGTTCACATCGACGATGAACCGCGCCCCTCCCCGAATATCCATTTGTGCGCCAGCGTCGAGGTGATCTTCATAAAAATGGCCATAGTAATGCAAACGCCAGGTTAACTGATTGGCATCAAACCACTGTTTCAAGGTCAACGTCGCACGTAAATCAGGAAGGTTGTCTTCCAGCATCGCTATTTTAGACGGCGTTAAATTGGCGACATCCACGACATGCCCGTCAGGTGTCACACTCGGATAAGTTGAAATGTTTTCTACCCGTGTATTGGTGTAATTAACTGCAAAGGTAAATTCATGAGGAATATCTAAAACCGCAGTTTGCCAGTGTGAAACCAAATCAACGCCTTGAGTTAAGGTGTCGAAATCATTGGTAAAGAATTTAATACTGCCGTAACTATCGGCTTCAACAAACCCTTGTCTTACCAGTTGTTCAACGTTTTCAGGCATCAAGGCAATAGGTGAGGTAATGCTGATCCGATTTTGCAGTGCAATACGAAAATAATCCAAAGTAAAGCGCAAACGGTCAGTCAACTGCCCCACCACACCAAAACTGAAACTAGTTGATTCTTCGGGCTTTAATGGCCTCGCACCAAGAGAACGAGCAACCGCATTCGTCGGTGGGAGTGTGATTTGGTCTTCTAAGCCTGTACTGCCGTACTTAGTACTGATATTGATAATGTGGTTTTGGCCTACCGTGGGCGCTTTAAAACCCGTGCTCAACGATGTGCGAAAAGCGTAATCGTCGGCCATATCGTAGCGCAATGATAACTTTCCATCGATATTGGTACCAAAATCGCTGTAATCTTCCAGCCTGAGCGCTAAGCCCAACAGCAATTTTTCGTCGACTCTCGCTTCAGTATCAATATAGGTTCCAAAGTTTTGTCGCCCCCAATCGCCTGACGTTTCGGGGCGGTAACCCGGAAAACCATTGGCGCCAGCACTGAATTCATAACCAGAATGACCATCCAATGCATAAGGCCCGACTTCATAAGACGCTAATTCTCCCGCCTTTTGAAAATAGGTTTCCTTTCGCCACTCAGCCCCCAAGGCTACATTGAACTCCAGATCGTTCGAATACTGCCAGTCATAAACCCAGTCGGTGGCAATTTGCTGCTCTAACTGGGCCGCACCGCCAGGTTTAAATGACGTAGGTGAGCTTAACCCCAAAGACGGGTTTACAGTATTCGTCAGCGTGTAATCAATACCCGAATAACCCACTCCAACGCTTAGGTCATATTGCCAGCCATTAGACAACAGGCCGCGAAAACCGGTATACATAGCCCCATCCTTGATCACGCCTCCAAATCGCGGTGTAAAACCGCCTGGAAACCATTCATTGTAGGCAAAACAGTTTTGTCCTAAAGCGGTTGTATTGTCAGCTATGGCTTGATAGCTGGATAAGTCTTGAATGTTGACATTTTCAGTGTAAATCGTTGGGCAAGCGATGCCGTTATTCAGGCCGTCCTGATCAATCACAAGCAGTTTCTGGGGGCCTGACGCAGCATCACTGACAAACACGCCTTCTCTTAATTGAGGGTGCCGATAATAAAAGCCTCCGTCCATTTTACGCTGATTAGCCAGTGCAAAACCGTACCATTCCGCGTGAGCATTAAGTGGCAATGCGCTATTAATCGCAAATTTATAATCGTAATCTATGTTTGGAGCACCCCATGTTTGTGCGGGGTTGGGAATATCACTATTGCCCAAATTGGCTAATGCCGCTGCGTCTTCTCGCTGAACGCTTCTATCGGTCGGATTTTGATTAAAATATTCCAGTGTTAGGTTAGCAAAGCCAGATTCACCGACACGCCAACCTTGGTTAAATTGCACTTGCACACTCTCGCCGTCGCCCGCAAAATACTCGCCGTACTGCACATTGACTTGTGCACCATGGGCTTCCTCGCGTAAAACGAAGTTCATCACCCCGGCAATAGCGTCTGAACCATACTGGGCTGCCGCGCCATCACGCAACACTTCTACCTGAGACAGCCCTGATGCTGGTAGCACCGATATATCGGGGCCTTGAGCACCGTCTGACAAGCCACCACCTAAAAATGTGATAACGGCCGAGCGATGCCTCCGTTTACCGTTGATCAGCGTGAGAGTATGGTCCGACGCTAACCCTCTCAGGTTAGCTGGCCTTACCAGCATAGCCGCGTCATTGGTAGCTTGTGCACTAACATTAAATGAGGGAAGCACTTGAGTTAACGCGTCTAACACATTGCCCGCGCCCTGATTTAACAGGCTTTGAACTGAGATAATGTCGATGGGAACGGGGGCGTCATAAGCGGTTCTGGCGGCGTTACGCGTACCCACAATTGAGATACGTTCAAAGATTGGTAGCGTGTCGTCTTTCTCTGCTGTAACTGCGGCCAACGCTACTGTAGTGGTGGGTGTTTCGACCCTTTCTCGCTCAACGATTAACATAACGCCATTATCATTGGTTCTCAATTCTAAATTGGTACCCAATAACAAACGAGTAATGGCCTCTTCCAATGTATAAACGCCGTTTAACGGCTTCACTACTTCTTGTTGTGCAATTGCATAAGGGAAGAGCAACGTTGTGTTGGCTTGCTTAGCCAGTTCAATTAATGCTTTATCGGCTGTTTGAACCGCAATATTAAAGCGGATATTTGCTGGCTCTTTTGCTAAAACAGAAGACGACATTACCCCACTACCAAGGCTGACAAGCCCCAGTGAAACACTAAAAGCAATGGGTTTTATTCGGGTAGATAAATAGCGCAAGAACGAGCTTCGTCTGTGAGTTATTATTATTAGGCATAAATATTGACACAAACTGTGACAATCTGCCAATTATCACGCTACGCCCATACTCGGCTTTAGCTCAACTGTTCAATAAACAAACATTTCGCTGCGACAATTTGCCGTACTTACTTCACATCCTTAATGGGATAAAATGGCCGTTTTCGTTATTTACCTATGAAGCAGTTTTGTCGTACCTGGCATATTCGAATTGGTATAGTATTATCCATCTTTGTATTGTTTATGGGGATATCTGGTGCATTCCTCACCTATTACACCGACATCGATCGTTGGTTGCATCCCGAATTACGCGCTTATCACGCCTCTAGCGACTCAGCCCCAAATTGGGACAATATTCTATCAACGTTAAAAGCGCGATACCCGAACTATGAAAATCGTTGGCGATTCGAGGTAAACAACGACAACACTCAGCCAATCGCAGCTCGGTATTATTCGCCCCCTGATCACAAAAGTATTAATTTTGCCCCCAAACTCGTGTGGATTAGTAGAGACGGCAATCTCATCATCCGTGAGACGTTTTGGGATACGTCGTTGATGACGTGGCTATTTAATGCCCATTTCCAATTGTTAAGTGGTAGTACCGGAACCATGATTGTCGGCATTTTGGG
Source organism: Alteromonas sp. ABE4_545 (assembly GCF_056161325.1). Lineage (NCBI taxonomy): Bacteria > Pseudomonadati > Pseudomonadota > Gammaproteobacteria > Alteromonadales > Alteromonadaceae > Alteromonas > Alteromonas sp. ABE4_545. Next base: position 15,263 of record NZ_JBSWYY010000017.1, on the reverse strand, counting down.
TTTAGTGACGTGCGTGTTTTTAACGATGGGCGCTGTAGCTTGGTGGCCGAAACCTAAGCGGTGGAAAAGAAGACTGAGTTACCATAGGCACAGTGCAAAACAGATCAAATTACACCAATTACATCTGTTAGTCGGCGCAACTGCATGCATACCGCTGCTTATACTCTGTATTACAGGCGTTGCACTTGCTCTTCCCACACAAACAAAATTTGTGCTTAACCTTTTCTCGCCGAGTACTGTATCAGCTTCTATCGCAACAACAGAGCAGGCACCATTACCTGCGCCTCCGTCATATATCCGTATATCTGAGGCATTAAAGGTAGCGCAAGCAACTATTGGTCAACAAAGGCTGGCGTGGATTTATACTCCCGATACTCACACGCCGTATTTCACCATTAGATTTAAAGAAAATGGCGAACTATCAAGGCGGTTTCCGAAGTCGAGTATTGTTATCGACGGCCTTTCTGGCAAGGTTATTAACACGCAATTAGCCAGCAGTGCTAGCCGCACCGACAAAGTCATGCAATGGATGCACCCGTTGCACAATGGCGAAGTGGGAGGCAATGTACTGCGTGTATTTTGGATAGTCACGGGGCTAGCAAGTGGCTTGCTTGTGATTACAGGTGTGTGGCGCTGGTGTTGGCGAAAGCGTCGCTACGCGCCCGCCAAATGAAACAAGAAAGAACTACGGCGCGTCTTTAATCGACGAAAGGTGAATGACATTGTGCGCGTCTTTGTGATGAGCAATGCCAAAGCTATACTCAAGCGACGCCAACAAGCTGTTAATATCACCGACTTTAAAATAGCCAGCAACCTGGGTTTGCTTTAACGCATCGTTATCGATGATAAAATCTTGAGAAGAATAACGGCTGATTTCTTTTAACACGCTTTCCAAATTATCGCCTGAAAATACTAATTGCCCTTCTTGCCACGCAAGGTTTTGCGACATTTCAGACTGGGTTAAACTCTCTCTGCGCTCAATTCTATCGCTGACCCATGCTCTTTCACCAGAAAACACCAAAACGCCTTGATTTTGAATTACGCTGTCAGCAGTCACTACTTGGCCAGCGTCTCCCTGTTTCGGAGAGTTTTTCACCAACACCTTACCTTCGGTAACAACGAGCTCCAACTGACGGCTGTCGAGAAACTCCATATTAAATGCTGTTCCAACGGCAGTCACTGAGTGCTCGCCTGCGTAAACAGTAAAGGGGCGAGATTTATTCGAGGCCACGTCAAAGTGCGCTTCCCCTTGTAATAAATGCACCACACGTTTATCAGAATAGTAATCAATCTTCACTGAGGTTTGGGTGTTTAATAAAATCTCAGAGCCATCAGACAACACTAAGTTTTTTTGCTCACCCACTTTAGTGCTCGCAAACTGAGTGATTGGCGCTTCGCTGTAGGTAGAAGATGAAGGCGTAATATGAGAGTACGTCACCCACCCGACTAACACCAACACGAGGAATGAAGCTGCTGCAGAAACAGGCATAAACCATTGTTTCGTTTTACGCTTTTTAACGCCGCTATTCGCTATTAAACCTTTGAGTTCGTTCAATACACTGAGGTCGTCCCACAAACTCGCCATATCGACCAAAGACTTGTAATTCGCAGGACTTTCATTCACCCAGTCTTGCAACATGGCTTCCTCGTCGGACTTCAGACCACGATCGAGCTTGCTGATCCACTCACATGCTTGCGACTGAATTTGTTCTTTGCTGACGAATTGACTGACGTTACTCATTACTGCGATAAACCTAACCTAATTGCTTATGTGTTTTTTGGGCTTTGTTGGGATGCCCGACCCGCGCGAGATGTTGCGCACACAACATCAGGCCTTTCGCAACGTGCTTTTCTACGGTACTTTCACTCAAATCCAGCATCTCGGCAATTTCTGCCTGTTTGAGCCCATAAACCTTTTTTAACAGAAACACCCTTTTCACATCGGGTGTTAAATTGTCTGCTGCACGGCAAAAATTTAAAAATCGCTCTTTACTCTCAATATCTTTTTCAAGAGAGTACCCCAGAATTTCATCTGGTAACGCGTCCATGTTATCAATTAAATCGTTCTGTTTGTAGGCAGCCTTGCTGACATGATTAATCGCAAGATTCTTCACTGTTCGCATCATATATGTGCGTTCGTAACTAATTTCTTGCTTTAATTCAGCCTCATAGCTTTTTACAAATGCGTCCTGCACAATATCTTCGATATCATCAACGTCTACGATCGCGCTTACCGCCCGCATCAAGCGGTTTCGATATTTGATAAACGTATCGGCAACTTTTGACTTATTCGACATTACTTTATTTATATGACCGTTTGATAAAAGCCCGGCCATTACCGGCCGGGCCACAATTATACGCAGTTACACTGCACTTTGCTCAGCTTTAGAAGGTGTAAATACCACGAAGGTAATAAAAACCACCATTAATGCCGATAGGTGATGTAGTCGGATATTCAGAGCCTGCTACTTCATTGTCGTACATAGTATTGCGATCAGGTCGCTCATCAAGGGCATTTTTTGCACCTGCAACTAACTGAAGGTTTTCAGTTAAGTAGTAGCCTACTTCAACATCTACCGTAAACTCAGATCCTACTTTGTTAATAGGTAACGCCGAGTCTAAGTGATCTTCATAGATACTACCGGCATAGTTTAAGCGACCAAGGAAGCGCCAATCACCATTGGTATGATCCGCAGTAAGGCTATAACGAACGGCTGGTAGGTTATTTTCTAACATGCGAACACGTTCTTCAGAGATGTTATCTGAATATTCGTCTACTGTGGTCGACGTCCAGTTATACGCTAATGCAAACTTAGTATCACCACCCATCATTGGCATGCTGTAGTTAGCAACAATATCAACGCCTTCCGTTGTCGTATCGAAGTCATTGGTAAAGAAACTTACTTCAGAGAAGCTAGATGCGTCTTCAACACCCTGCGCCAGTAGCGCAGCAATATCTTCTTCAGTCAACGCAATACCTGAAGTGGTACTAATACGGTCAGTCAGCTCAATGTTGTAATAGTCAGCTGTAATAAATAAGCCACTATCAAACTCAGCGATAACACCAAAGCTCATGCTTACTGATTCTTCTGGAGTAAGTTGAGTACCGCCCTTCTGAACAGAGATAGGATCGGTTGGAGGTAAGGTAGCGCGGTCGATTAACTTGCCACCAGTACCAAATGCGGTAGTTACGTTACGCACGTTACTTTGACCAATAGTCGGAGCCTTAAAGCCTGTGCTATAAGCACCACGGAACGCAATGCCGTCTGTGGCCTGATAACGCAATGCTACTTTACCTTTGGTAGTGTCACCAAAATCTGAGAAGTCTTCATAACGCAATGCAGCAGTTAACAACAAATCTTCAGTTAGGTAAGTTTCAACATCAAGGTAAAACGCAATGTTGTGACGAGAGGCTTTACCCGCGCTTTTCGCTGACAAGCCAGGGAAGCCGTTAGAACCAATACCAAAGCCTTGAGACGCTAGGCTACCGATGGCGTAAGACGCATCATCACCGGCAATGCTTTCGTAAGACTCATGGCGATATTGAAAACCACCGGCGAAATAGAGCGGTTCAGACAAGCCAACATCAACAGGCTTAGTCAAATCAAGGTCCAGGGTTTGTTCTGACTGTATATATTTACCTGGTTTGAATGATGTTGGCGAGTCTGGACCTAAAGAAGGGTTAATGGTGTTTTTAATCGCGAAATCGACTTCATTTCGACCCAAGTTAACACTCACGTCGTAACCAATTTCATTACCAAATTCACCTTTGGTACCAAAAACAAATGACGCATCATTTACTGTGCCACCGAAACGTGGTGTAAAGCCACCTGGGAACATTTCGTTGAAGGCAAAACAGTTTGCCCCCACTGCAGTGGAATTGTCGGCAATAGTGAGGTAATCATTATCATCGAGCACGTTACCGTCGGTAATGGTAACTGTTGGACACTCAATACCTGTGCCTACACCATCTAAATCGCCGACTAGCAATAATGCATTGCCGTCTTCATCTGTGCCACCGTCATAAACACCACCGCGAGTGTGTGGGTTACGATAGTAAAATCCACCTTCTACTTCTCGGGTCGCATAGTTACCAAAAGCGTAAAGCTGGCTATCACCTAAGTCGTAACCGAAGTTTGCGAAGATTTTAATGTCGTCTTTGACTTCTGGATTTCCCCAGATCTGAGCGGGATCTGCCACATAGGTGTTACCGGCTTCAATAAGTGCCGCGGCGTCATCACGCTGAACGCTACGAGACGTTGCATCAGCGGTACGGTACTCTGCTGAAATATTCGCAAAACCATCAGCGCCTAGTGGTAAACCAATATTGCCAGACAACTGCATCATATCGCCGTCGCCTTCGTAATAAGAGCCTGAGCGGGCCTCAAAAATGCCGCCTTCAGCATCATCTTTCAACACAAAGTTCACCACACCAGCAATGGCGTCAGAACCGTATTGTGCCGCAGCACCATCACGCAAAACTTCTACTTGCTTAAGCGCTGATGCTGGGATAGTTGAGATATCAGGGCCTTGAGCACCGTCTGACAAACCGCCCCCCAAGAAGGTGATGACCGCTGAACGATGACGACGCTTACCGTTTACCAACACCAAAGTGTGATCTGAAGCCATGCCGCGTAAGTTCGCCGGACGAACTAACGTCGATGCGTCGTTAATGGGTTGGTCGTTAACGTTAAAAGAAGGCACAACCGTTTGTAACATTGACACCATATCAGTGGCGCCTTGATTAACAAATTCTTCTTCAGAAATAATGTCTACTGGAACAGCTGAATCAGTGGCTGAACGAGGTGCAGCACGTGACCCCACTACCGCAATTTTCTCAACAACGCCGTTATCAGCTTCTTCGTCTTGCGCTAAAACTGGTGTAGATACCAATGCACCTGCAGCAACCGTGGTTGCCAGTGCATATCGCATCTGCTGAGCCAGCATAGATACTTTAGTCTTCATAGTGTGGTTTCCCGGATAATTTTTCGGTGGTGAGCTGTGAACCTATCCACCTTTCATTTTTTAAGTTTTATAGATACCTTCAACACTAATTCGAAAAACCGAAATAGTATTTTGCTGGAATGTCATATCCAGCCTTTTGGTTATAGTCGGGAAACTATTGAATTATAAGTTTTTTTAACTTAATTCGCTTATGTAGAAAAAAAATGGAGGATTTTCTTTGTTGGCTTGTCTATGTAGTAATTGGGATAGTTGTAAATGGCCGAGTCTCTCGTCAAAACAGTCACAAAAAAGCCGGCATTCGCCGGCTTCTCTATTAGGTATTGAATTGACCAAATAGGTTGATCAGTATTCCCACCAAGACTCTTGCCACCACGACAAGAACTCTTCGAAGTCGATAAAACCATCGCCATTGCTGTCGATTAAGGCAAAACCGTCTTCAACACTGCTGACTTTAGTTTTAGGTGATAAAACCGTTAATAATTCAATGAACTCGGGCAAATCGATCTGACCGTTGCCGTCTCGATCGAAAAAACTGAAATCCTTTTGTATTTCAGCGATCTTCTCCGCTGATAATTGAGTTTCCATGACCTGTTCCACTTAAAAATAAAACTTGAAGGCAGTGTACCGCCCTCTTTTACCCATGTCTACGACTGCTTTTGCTTAGCCGCTTCTGCACGAGCACGTTGCTCTTGTGCTTTTTTCTGGCGACGATTGTGCATCGCATCACGCGCTTCCGTGCCCACGTGCTCTTCGTTACGCGCTCTGGCAAGGTTAACTTGCTTTTCACGTTCGCGGAACCGCGCAACTTGTTCTTCAGAATGGGTACCATAGCAATGTGGGCAACTTACGCCTTGCTCGTATTTATCACTGGCTTTGTCTTCGTCAGTAATGGGTAAACGACACGCGTAGCACTGTTCATATTCGCTTTTCTCAAGGTCGTGGTTTACTGCAACACGGTTGTCGAATACAAAGCAGTCGCCTTCCCACATCGTTTCTTCTTTAGGAACGTCTTCCAAGTACTGCAAAATGCCACCTTCAAGGTGATACACTTCTTCAAAACCTTGCTCTTTCAAATAAGCAGTCGATTTTTCACAACGAATGCCACCCGTGCAGAACATCGCCACTTTTTTGTGTTTTGCAGGGTCGAGGTTGTCTTTTACATACTGCGGAAACTCACGAAATGTTTTGGTGTCAGGGTTTACCGCATTTTTGAAGGTACCAATTTCGATTTCGTAAACATTACGGGTATCAATCAAGGTCACGTCTGGGTCGCTGATCAATGCGTTCCAGTCTTTAGGTTTTACGTACGTACCCACCGTGCGACGTGGGTCGATACCTTCCACGCCCATGGTCACGATTTCTTTTTTCAGTTTTACCTTGGTGCGGTAAAAAGGCTGGGTATCGTGAAGCGACTCTTTAAAAGAGATGGGGTTTATGCGCGCATCGCTGTTGAGATAAGCAAGTAGAGCATCGATGCCCTCTCTTGTACCCGATACGGTGCCGTTTATCCCTTCTTCAGCGAGGAGTAATGTCCCTTTAATGCCATAACTTTCCATTGCTTCAACCAGTGGCTGACGCATAGCTTGATAATCTTCTAACGCAACGAATTTATACATTGCGCATACTACATACTGACTCATCATTATTTACCTTTGCGAGTTGGAACGTAAAACCAGTGCAAAAATGCGGCGCGCAATATACCAGAGCGAGACGTAGTTTTAAAGCCTAAGTGCCAGATGTGTTGATATTCAATGCACGCTAACTTGCCAGAGAGAAAGAGTTAGCCAGTTCAATTAGCTCAGAAAGTTGTGTGGCATCGGTTGGGTAAGCTTCTGTCGCGTTGGTTTGTGCTGTTTTATCAGTTTGACGTAAACGTGACAAACGGCGCTGAGCTTGTAAATCACAATTTTCGATAATATCCGGCGTAATAAACATCGGATCATCATGCACAGATAGCGCATCAGGATGCATGCTCTGCCACAAGTTTAAGTAACAATGCTGAGCTTCATTGGTGTGATATAACCCTTCATGCCAGGCTTTGTGAATTTCAGCACGCACCTCATCAATTTTAAGTGGCGGGCGGCGATATTGATTTAATCGCTGAGGAAAATCGTCTTCAACCGGCAACGAACTGTTGTCATCAAAATGTATATGGCTATCAGCTGACTGCGCCAACGCTAAGTACAAATTGAAGGCCGCACCTTGACCAGCGGTACGTGCAAGCGTGCCCTGCCACTCGATACCTGAGGGCGCACGAACCACAGTTTGATCAATGTCAGCCATGTACTTTCACTTATTCAGATTAAGATGATTCATTGATATTGCTATCGACAGGTTGTGAAAATACTTAAGCACGTTCATAATTTAGCGATAATCACATAATACATGGTTTCATTTTTGCACCCTTTGCTTAATGACAAACAGGATACGCCTTTTGCATCCACGACTTATGCAAATAAACGGATTTTAATCATTGAAGATCAGCGTCCGTTTTTATTGCTATTACGTGGATTGGTGAACAACCTTGGTGCCAAAGAAGTGGGTATTGCCCATTCTGCAGACCAAGCCCTCTCAATGTGCAGAAAACAAAAATTCGATGTTGTGATTGCCGATTTGCACTTAGGTGCTGACAAGAAAAATGGCTTTGAGTTAATCGAAGAACTACGCATTCGAAAAATGATCAAAGCCAGCACTGTCTTTTTAATCATGAGCGCGGATAGCGCGCGGCCAATGGTTTTAGGCTCGCTTGAACGCCGGCCAGATGATTATATCGTCAAACCCTTTTCACAAGCTCAGCTGAAAAGCCGTATTAATCGTGCATGGCTTAAACGCCAATTTATGTTGCCAGTGTATGACGCCCTGTTTAAAGACGACATCTATACCGCAATTAAGCTGGTTAAAGGATTAGCGAAGCAAAGTAGTATTTATCAACGCTATTGTGTGCAAGTATTAGTGGAATTGTATTGGCAGACCGAGCAATTAGATAATGCACTTGCTTTGTTGACCCACGATGAAAAAGCAATGCCGGCATTATGGACACAAATCGCGCTAGCGAAAACCCATTTGCTCAAGGGGAATGCTGAACAATCGGCCAAATTGGCGAAACAAATTCTCGTGCACAATCGGTTTAATGCAGAGGCCTACGATATTCTGGCAGAAAGCGAAAGTATACTGACGCATAAAGAAGAAGCCATCACCGCGATTAAGCAGGCCATAAAAATATCGCCACTCTCGCTTAACCGACAGTATATCGCTTGCCGCATTGCTCGTGAGAATGGGGATTGGGAGTTATTAACCGAATCCAGTTTGCAAATTTGGGAGTTGTCTAAACGCACTGTACATCAAGATATTCAGCATTGGTGCAACCATATTGCAAGTATTCTCGATGCCGCTGAGGCCAGTGATGATCGGCGGGTTAAAAACCGTTATCAGCAAGAAGCATTACTTCTGATCCACCGAAGTCAATTTGATGACAATTTGTCAAAAGTAAACCAAGATTTTGACCTCAGTATATTTGAGAAATTGGTCAATGCGCGCGTGTCTTTACTCGATGGAAAACTCATTGAAGCCAAGGCTGAAATGTTGCGCTCACAATTACAAATAGAACGCCGTTATGACGAATATCCAGCTGGGTTTGCGCCAGAAAGCCTTAAGGTCATGTTCGACTTAGGTGAATTTGAAGAAGCCGCGAATTTAATGGCGCAATTAAAGGCGCAAGGCACAGAATTAGATCCTAATAGCCAGTATCTGATGGGACGCATTAGAAATCGCGCAGAACGAAAACAAGCCGATTACGCCACTCACAACAAACGTGGTATTACGCTTTATCAGCAAGGGAAATTTGAAGAAGCGCGAATAGCCTTCCTTCAAGCACAAGAACATGCCCCAGTGAATACTGGCGTAGCGCTTAATTTATTACAATGTAATTTAAAAATTCTCGCAATGAACACCAAACCTGAACCCGTGCTAGTCAGAGAATGTAAACAGGTATTCAAAACGGTTGATGGCATGCCACTCAAGCCTCACCACCAACAAAAATTAGACGGGTTGTTGGAAGATCTCACACGATACATCAAGCATCAAAAATAACAGTACGCTTACCTTTCTCGCCCTAACGCCGCAAGCATCGAGCCACCGACTACTAACGCAGCGCCAGCATATGCAACCCAACCTAAAGCTGGTTGGGTAAACTGATCTGGCCATAGGCTCTCGGCCACCGCGGTTGAGACAAATGTGAAAACAGGTGCCAGTGCGATCACAGCACTGACTCTTGATGCATACCAAACCCTAAGGGCTTCCGTAAAAGCACCATAACCAATTAGCGTATTCAAACAGCAAAATGCTAATGCAGACAATTGAACTGCATCCATATTTCCTAGGTGCTGCAATTCGGCGAAAGGCAACAAGATAACGCATCCCATGACATATAAAAACAAGGTTAATTGCATCGCCGTCATTTGTTTCAATATTACTTTTTGGCACAATGCATAGGCCGCCCAGGTCAACGCTGCGATCACAATGATGCCAATACCCACGACATCTTCTGAAGGTGACGAGATAATTTGCGGTAATCGCTGATTGAAAAACAACGCGAGCCCTGCAATCAGGCATACCGCGCCCCAACGCTGCATGCGGGCAAAACTCTCTTTGTAGAAAAACACCCCTCCCAACATTAACGCAAACGGCGCTATTTGCATGAGGACCTGAACACTGCCAGGGCTGAGATACATTAACCCAATAACATTGAAGGTATAGTTAATAACCAACATTACCGTTGCCAACACCGACAAACCAATAATGGGTGCGCTAAAGCTAGTTAGCTTTGGGAGTTTGCGTTTATAGGCAAGCACAGCCGCGACGACCACAGCCGCGGTGAAAAAACGATAAACAGTAATGGTGGGGCTGTCCATCGCTTGTAAACAAACGGTCAAAAACAGCGGTAGTACTCCCCATAACACCGCAGTAATTAAAGAGAGAAATAAACCTAAACCCGGCCTAACGGCGTCGTTCACTCATTGTCTTCCATTAAATCGTTAAGGTCGGCGATGATACCGTCTAATTCATCGATAAGCTTGTCTTTTTGTTTATTTGTCAACGTAGTTGATACTTCTGACAACATACGCCCAAATTCAACGCGATTAAAGCGACGTTCGACTTGATACTGCTCACCGCGATAAGCGTCTGGGTTTTGCATCAACGCATTGAGATCAGTAACAAACTGAGGGTTGTCATTACGCGTTGCGAAGAGTTGTCGTGCGGCTTGTTGAATGTCGCGTCGATAAGCCAACCAATCTTTTCTTGTAGACGTAAAGTTGGGCGCATATTTGATCACTATGGCCTTTTGCTCTTCCGTCATTTTGCCAATAAAGCCTTCAACATTTTGTTGTAAATCTTCAATTCGACGCGACAGTCGCTCTTCATCATCTAATGCATCAGCTTCTCGTATTTTTTCCTCTTCCTCTTTATTTTCTTTTTCTAAGGCAGCAAAAAAATAGGAGATTTGTTTTGCGTCTAACGTCGCGGCTAACTCTGCAATTTGAGGCGATAAATGGTCACGTACTCGTTCCCAATGCGATGTCCCTTGATCTAAATGGTAAGTGACACGTTCGGGAGTCATTTTACCGTTTAATACGTCATCTTTTACCTGCAACAAATGCGCTTTGTATTTAGCAAGCTCCTCGTTGCGATGCCAGCGCATCCAGCCTGCCATTTTTTTATCGAACACGTCTTCTTGATCACTGGTCAATTCTACGTAGTCATCTAAATACCAGTAGATCAACCAATCCGCATTGTTGTAACCAAACTTAGACGAACACGCACTAAGCAATATAACAGCGATAAATAACAACGCTTTTTTCATGAATACACCCTGTGTTTGATCTGAATCCTTGGTAGATGATGATTTTTCTGCCAAGCTTAAGCCTTTGAAGTTAATCTATATATTGAAACACACTCTGTACCCTAATGGATGACTATAGCGTGTATTTAGTTCCGCACAAGACGTAACAAACTGTAACGCGAAAACACGCATAAACGAGGAAAAACAATGACCAAACGGATTGCTGTATTAACCTCAGGCGGAGACGCCCCCGGCATGAATGCCTGTATTCGTGCGCTTGTTATTGAAGCGGAACGCAAAGGCTATACCATTCTTGGCTTTGAACACGGCTATCAAGGACTACTCAACAATGATAGCAAGCCATTAAACACCCGACTGGTTCACAACCATATACAACGCGGTGGCACACTGTTACGCAGCGCTCGCTGCAAACAATTTGAAACTGATGACGGCGCATCATTGGCCGCGGCAAATCTCGAGTCTCACAATATCGATGCCTTGGTGATCATCGGTGGAGACGGCTCATTTCGTGGTGGTGTCCATCTCTCACAATTTTGGAATGGGCAAATTATTGGTTTACCTGGCACCATCGACAATGACATTTACGGCACAGACGCCACGATTGGCTACTATACCGCTATTGAAACCGCCGTGACATCAATCGATAAAATTCGAGATACCGCAGAAGCCTTCGAACGCGTATTCGTAGTAGAGGTTATGGGCCGTCATGCCGGATTTTTAGGGTTAAACGCCGCAATTGCGTCGGCGTCAAACTTTGCCATTTTACCGGAGTTATTCCATGACACCGAGCGAACATTGACACAGTGTATTGAACAAATTAACGTGCATCAGCAACGCTACGGCCATGAAAGTTTTATCATCGTTTTGGCCGAAAAACTCTGGCCTGGCGGGATCAATGCGCTGTGTGAACAGCTGTCACAATTGACAACCAGTGAAATCCGCCCCGTGATCCTCGGCCATGTACAGCGCGGAGGCTCTCCGGTCAGCCAAGATAGATTACTCGCCACTAAACTTGCGATTCGGGCGATTGAAGCAATTTCGCAAGGAGAATCAGGTGTCATGGTAGGCGAAAAGGATCATCAAGGGGTCACCGTTCCTCTCGCCGATACGTGGCATAACAAGAAGTGTATGGATACCTTAACAATGCAAACGTTGAATGCCTTACTGAACACAAGGCATCACATAGACGTTTGAGCAAGCCCACTGTTTAAAGTACCTGTGGTGTATCGTTAGTCGCAGGTACGACGTTTTCAAGCCTATTACCATTCACTTTGAATTTCAGCGTTTTTTTGATACTCGGGCAGCACCTTGGATCACTCTCTGCATACTGTTCTACATCAATTAATAAATGATTCTCTGAAGTTTTCGCAGCAACAACCCGCCCCAAAAGAGCGCGTGTTGATAATTCGATAAAATCTGAACCATCAACCCGTAACAACGTTAACCTCTCTTGCCAAGCATTACCATTTTGATAAGTCCATAGTACAGACACAAGGTCTTTTTGTAGTACAAAATACTGCTTCAAGACCCCGACTTCATCATCGGAAACAAGTTCGGGTGAATGGGTTAAATGCTGGCTATCGATAAAACGGCTGACCGCATCTGTAGTGCGATCATCAGCATTTGAACAAAAAGCAATTAAAAACGCCAATAATAGAGAGTATTTCACAACCTACCTACTTAAAATATTACGTAACACTTCTTAAGGTATACTTTGTTGAGATTGAACCACGGCTAAGTAAAATCAGGCGGTAAAAACACAATTTCGCTAGATTATACCTTCTTCAACCAGCCGTTTCGCGACGCCAATTTCACCACAGCATCACTGACCGAAGTGTTTTCAAATTTTTTGATGTTTTCGACCGCGGGGCCTATCATCTCGAAATGTTCATTGAGTTGCTTCACCAGAATATCGCAGTAAGGTATCAATGTATCATTACTTGCGATGTCGAACGTAAGCATCCCCTGCTTATGAAGCGCACGAAGGTAATCAGACAACGTAGCACGTTTGTTTTGAAAAGACGCTTTTTGCCATTCTAATCCGGTAGCAAAATGTAACGTACCATCATCGAGCCAAGTCTCTACTTCATTGCTTTTGTTGTATTGCTGACTCGCCAAAGACGCTAGTTCGTCTGTCTCTGTTGAGCAAGCAGAAAGCATAAAAAGTAGTGTTAGAAATAATAATCTCATTAATCATCCTTGAATTAATAAAGTGATAATCATCAACGTAAAAGGCTAACGCTCGTTGGTTGCGACCTTGGCAGCAAGGCCAATAAGCAATACTCCCGAAAAGCCTTCCAATACGCTTGAGTATTTTTGTGTTTCAGGTCTAGAAAACAATAAAGTACCCAATGTTGCGTAAATTGCATTACAAGCCGTTGCCAAACAGGTAAATATCACGCCCAAAATCAAAAACTGCATGCTTGAAGAGGCTTCACCCGAGTTAACAAATTGCGGAAGAAAAGACAGAAAAAACAAAGCGACTTTAGGGTTTAGAATACTAACGATCAGTCCTTGTTTAAAAATATCGCGTTGCGGCGAGTGATTATCCACAATGGCTAAATTGGATTTTCCCCTCAATGCACTCACAACAGCTTGAATACCTAAATAAAAAAGGTATACGGCACCCAACCACTTAATAATAGAAAAAGCGTAAGCAGAACTGAGAATAAGCGCAGAAAGCCCCAGGCATGCAGCCAAAGTGTGAAACAAATAACCAACGCCCAAGCCTAGGGCCGCTTTCCAACCGTCACTAACCTTGCCTTTCATGGCGTTAGTAACGACGTAAATAACATCAGGCCCGGGGATCATATTGAGCGTTAAACACGCAACAACAAAAAGAAGTAGAGAATCTGTTTCCATAAACATTCCTATGTAATTAAATTCTGTATCTATCACCGGCACTGCGCACTGAGTAAAATCTTATTGGGTTTACTCGTCAACATATCCCGAATACTTGGGTTCCTGCGGAGAATTTAACACTATTGTTAATCCATACGATGGATTTTTATCGTGGCATCTTCAAAAATTGGCGTGAAGTCGTCGTCACTCGCCAGCTTTAAAAGTATCGATAAATTAACACTTTCAAGATCTGAAGGTAAAGACTCAAACCCCGAGTTGACAGACAAACCAAATGTTCCGGTACTGTGTGTAGATAATAATTGCTGTACTTCTTGGAAATTTTGAAGAGACTCAGAGCTCAAATTGAATGTATACTCTGTCTTAGCCTCATCATCACCGAACCAACCGGTTTTTGCTGGAATGTCTTTCGTTTCAATTAACGATAATGGAAACTTATACATTTTATTGTACTGCTCAGTTTCCAACTCAAGACTCAAATCAACTTTTTCGATATCAATTTTAACAGGCTCATCAATTATGATTTTTGCTTTGATATCCTCTGGTTGTAAGGCCACAAAATCACTCATTTGAAAAGAGCTAAATTTCATCATTGTGCTCAGAGGAATGCTAGCGCAACCACTCATTAAAAAAACGATAAAAAAACTTAGTAACTTCATTTAGCAACATCTGAATCGACACTAATTCCCTAGACGCCTCTTAGTTAGATAAACTAACTAAAAATATAGAGGTGCATATGAGCGGCAAGCGCTACCCAGAAGAATTCAAAATTGAAGCGGTTAAACAAGTGGTTGATCGCGGCCATGCAATATCTGACGTTGCCAAACGATTAGATGTCACAACGCACAGTCTTTATGCGTGGGTTAAAAAATACGGTCCTGATTCTAAACAGCACAACGAATTAAGCGATGCTCAGGCTGAAATTAGACGGTTGCAAAAAGAGTTAAAGCGAACAACAGAAGAACGTGATCTGTTGAAAAAAGCCGCGGCATACTTCGCAAAGCAGTCCGACTGAGGTATGCCTTTATAAAAGAAAACTCGGACAGGTGGCCTGTTCGCTGGCTGTGTAAAATGTTCGATGTTCATCCGAGTGGATATTACGCATGGAACAAACAGCCTCATTCTAAACGAGCAAAAGCCAATCAACGTCTTACAGGTTTGATTAAGCAGTTCTGGTTAGAGTCAGGTGGTGTGTATGGTTATCGTAAAGTCCACTCTGATTTACGTGATGTTGGTGAAAAGTGCGGTGAGAATCGTGTTTATCGGCTGATGCGAGATGAAGGGCTAAAAGCTCAAGTTGGATACCGGAAGCCTCGTCATCGTAGCGGCGAAAGCCATATCCGCACTCATGAGGGGTGGCTTTACTTGGCTGTGGTTGTCGATTTGTTCTCACGTAAAGTCATTGACTGGTCACTGCAATCACGGATCACTAAGGAAATAGTGCTAGATGCCTTATTAATGGCGATATTGTAAACCTCCCCTAAAATAGCGACATACCTTTTTAGAGTTCTTCGGCGTAAACTGAGCCAAGAAAGGAGAACTCCTGATGAAAAAGTCTCGATACACAGAAACGCAGATC
>NZ_JBSWYY010000016.1:0-96756 GCF_056161325.1 Alteromonas sp. ABE4_545 | reverse complement strand
GTTTTAGAAACTTTGAAAATTATCGAATAAGAGTGATGACCCATTGTGGATGGGATGGTGTTATCAATCGTGTAAGGTGAATGCTGATCCCCCGTTTATGGGGTAGAGCCCCGCGCTAAAGCGCGTCCAAAATCGCTATCGCCCCGCCCCGTAATAACAAACATGAGTTGTCAAACCGCTTCGCTGGTTCAAATCCTGCGCGGGCAATTTTTGTTTTTTTTATCGATGAGAATAATTAGACGTTTGTTTTTGATGGTGGGTCGTGCTGGATTCGAACCAGCGACCAATTGATTAAAAGTCAACTGCTCTACCAACTGAGCTAACGACCCATCAAAAATTGGAATGTGACTGAGGCGAAGTGGTGGGTCGTGCTGGATTCGAACCAGCGACCAATTGATTAAAAGTCAACTGCTCTACCAACTGAGCTAACGACCCTTCGTCTTAATCACCGCGAGTATTGAAGTGGTGGGTCGTGCTGGATTCGAACCAGCGACCAATTGATTAAAAGTCAACTGCTCTACCAACTGAGCTAACGACCCATCAATCTCGCTTTCGTTCCCACTATGCTGTGGCAACGGCGGCATATAATACTCATTTATTGACGGCGCGCAACCCAAAAATCGATTAATTTGGATTTTTCTTAAAAATTCTGACCAAACGATTATTATTAACACAATTTGGTTATCTTTAAAGCATAAATTGATGAAGTTTAATTGATATTTTTTAACCAGGCATAAAAAAACACCGTGTCTCAAAATGAAACAACGGTGCTTTTTTTACTCAATACCGGTAAATTAAAACTGATATTTCACGCCGGCGTATGCCGCAGATCCAGCTGTATTGTAATTGCTGATATCGCGGTAATCTTCATCCAGTGCATTTTCTACACGACCAAATACTGTTAGCGCATCGGTCACTGCATAGCGCGCAGAAATATTCACTAGCTGATAATCATCCATTTGCGTGCCGTTATCGACAAAATCACGTACAACGCGCAAATTTGCACTTACGTTCAAGCGCTCCAAGCGATAGTTCACACCCAAGTTCAACAAATGCTTAGGACGGCGTGAACGCTGCTCACCTTCTGTGTCTTCGGTGTCATTGTAGGTGTAGTTGGTTACCACTGAGAAACTGTCTGTCACATGCCAGTCACCAATCACTTCAATACCATCAGAGTACGATGTACCGATATCTTGCAAGTAACCAGAATACGTCGCCATATCGTATTCGATGGCGTTTTCAACTTCTTGGTCGAAGTACACAACTTCAATAGACGAGCCTTGGTTTGCGGTATATTGCAAGCCTACTTCATAACCGCGAGATTTTTCTTCTTGCAACGCAGTTGACGACGCCGGTTCGTATGCCCAAGGGCCTCGGTTATATTCAATTTCGTAAATACTCGGCGCACGGAACCCTGTACCTAAGGCACCGCGTAATTTTAGCTCTCCGTTTGCTAGCGCCCAGATATAAGCACTACTAATGCGATAGCTAGTGTGATGGCCAAAATCTTCATTGTCGTCATAGCGCAAGCCTGCGGTGGTGTACCAGTTATCTGCCCATTCACCTTGCACCTCAACATAGTAGCCTTTTTCAATGCGACTCTGCTGCTCAGACGTGATGGCTTGAGACTCCCAATCAAAACCATAAACTAGCTGTGTTTGCGTATTTACCGCTGTGTTACCTAGGTATTCTACGCGCTCAGTTTCACCTTTGGTGAAGTAGCTGCTAGCGCCCTGATTGAAGTTTTCTCGCTCTACCATAGTTTTCGCATAAGCGATGGAGTGATTCCCCCACTCGCCATCGTAACTTAGGCTTGTGCGTAAATTGTCTTGGTTAAAGCTGGAGCTACAGTCATTACTTGCTGTGTCACCAAAGCCACAGTTATCAAATTCACCTTCGCCTTCTGTTGTACGACCAACTAAACTAAACGAAATTTCGTCAGTAATGTTGTAGCCAAATCGGGCATGAACTGTGGTGTTGTCGTATCCATCGTCGTCTTTGCTGGTATCACTGACGAGTGAATTGAAACCATCTGTTGAAAAATCAACGGCGGAAACGTAAAAATTAGCTTTGTCGTAATCGCCACCTACTTCGGCAGCTAAATTGCGCGTATCAAATTGCCCCGCCTCGGCTTGAACACTGCCAAACGTGCCCGCTTGATGACGACCTGTTTGCACATTAATTACACCACCAGCATCAGCACCATACGCAAGACCTTGCGTACCGCGAAGAATCTCTACCCGAGAAACATTAGTACTGAGAAAATGAGCAAGCTGAGGTTGAATTTGTGTGCCTGTTGGGTCAGAAATATCGATACCATCAATACGTACTAATGTGCGAAAACCTTCTTCGCCACGAATACGCAACGACGTGGTAGAGCCAACACTACCGCTTTTGTTCACATAAATAGAAGGCTGAGTCTCCAGTACTTCTGACAGGTTAAATAGGCCTACATTGGCAATGTCTTCAGCGGTCATCACTGACACAGAGGTTGCCACTTCTCGGTAAGGCACTGCTACGCGGCTTGACACCACCACGTGCTCAATAGATGAATCAGTAGATGCAGTGTCAGCAAGTGCGGCTTGTCCAGAGCACGCCAGCGCCACTGCGAGTGATAAATAACGGGTTTTCATAGTGTATCCTCAATCAAAAAGTTCACGATTGAAGGAGGGGGAATAGCGAATGCGTGAGCACCTGATAAACATCAGTGCATCTCAGCAAGTTAAACAACAACGAGAATGAGAAACAAAGGTGAAACACCTTGTAGAGTCAATGCACGCCAATGAAGCCCTCCGCTTCATTCGTAAAAAAACTCTGGATCAGGCCGGTGTCGGGCTCGGTTTTGTTTCAACGTTAAATAACAAAACTTACCGTTGCGGGGGCAGCGGTGCGAACTTACTAAGGCGTGCCATTATTGCCTTATGCTCACACTCTTCCCGTTTAACTTATTGCAAACAATCAGCAATTGTTCAATAAGCACCTGAATCAGCGCGCAAACCATACAAATCCCCCTATGCAAAGTCAAACGGATTTAGTTGATCTCCTTCAACACGTGCGAAAGTTTTTCAAACTCGGGGGCTGTAGGTAACCCAAACCTCAGTGCATCTTGCTCGTCGCACAAACGACAAAGCACTTTCTTACGGCAAAGTCGCTCGTGTATGTCAGAAGCATTAGCCACTTGAACAGTATGAAACAAAGGCGTACTCACTACCCTGTTCGGCCAATATTGGTTTAGTAATTTTGCCAAACGGCTAGATAGCCCATCTAGATAGCGCCGCTGTTGCTGATGCCAATCGGTATCGGCAAGGGCACGTTGCACAACATATTGTGCGGGTCCACTCACACTCCATGGTCCAAGCAATTGCTGAGCGAGCATTAACCACGGCGAAGCAGCATGTAAAAATCCGACTCTCAGCCCTGCCAGCCCAAAAAACTTTCCAATAGACCGCAATACCAATAGGTTATTCGCCTGATTCCGCCCAATCAAGGTATGGTGTGGGGTACAATCCATAAAGGCTTCGTCAACAATTAACATGCCATTTAGTTGCGCTAAACGCTGTTGAATCAATTCGAGATGGTCAACAGATGTATATTCACCAGACGGGTTATTCGGATTGATAATCACCACCACGTCGTGCTGGCGAAGTTTATCGACTGTCAGCGACAGACTAGCGCGATAAAATACGCACTCTACCCCTGCCTTTGCCCATGCGTGTTGATGCTCTTTGTACCCGACTTCTGGTAACCACACTCGTACAACGGGCAAATTTCCCATCTGTAACAAAGTAGGTATTTGTTGAATGATAGCTTGAGAGCCCGCTATCGCGAGAAGATCGGTAACGCCATAATAACGCCTTGCGGTATCGAGTAACGCTGCGTCGTGATCAGGCAATCGCCGCCAGTATTGGGCTGGTATGCTAGGCACGGGGTATCCTATGGGGGCAATGCCAGTAGACAAGTCGATCCAATCTTCGCTGTCACCCCCATAGCGTTGTACATAGTGAGCCAACCGGCCGCCATGAATAACCTGCATTACCCCACCTCGCGATACAAAATAATCAACACGCCAACCAGCAGCAACCCGAAAACAAAAAGGTACGCGCCCCGAGACACAAGATTCACGCTACGATAAATATCATGCACGCGAACCCGGGGCCCCAAGCCCAAAATTGTGCCCTGATATAATTGACCATGATACACCGACGTTCCCCCCACATGACGCCCTAACGCCATAGCACCAGCGGCCATCACTAACCCGCCGTTACGACTTTTATATTGGGCGCTTTGCACATACAACAATCGCCAACTGCGGGCCAAAAGGGTATAAGATGATGCCTGTAAAAGATAAAGCAACGCGCTCAACCACGCAGTGGGATAAGCAAATACATCATCACAACGCGCCGCCCACCATCCAAAATGGAGATAACGCGGCGATTTGTACCCCCACATGGCATCCAAAGTATTAATTAAACGGTGCATGATCACCAAAGGAGCGCCGCCAATCGCAAAATAAAATAAACTGGCGAACACGGCATCATTGCCATTTTCCAGTGTCGACTCTACCGTGGCACGCGTGATCGCCTGCGCGCTAAGGTTTTGGGTATCACGGCTGACCAAATAACTCGTTAGTCTTCGAGCTTCGTTGAGGTTATTGCTGGCTAAGGGAGCGGCAACTTGCGATGCGTGTAAGGTTAAGCTGCGAAGCCCTACGGCAAAATAGACGCATAACACATCGATGAACGCCCCTACTACGCCAGAAGCCGCACTTAACCATAATACCAAAGGTAATGGCACAACACAGATCACCCACGCCAGTCCCCCTTTTACTCGGCGGATTAAAACCGACGTACAGGTTGTATCATCAGTGTTTTTGTCACCGAGCCAACCTTCAATACACTGCGCCAAACGACCAAAACCAACTAACGGGTGAAAACGCGGTACCTCCCCTATCAGCCGATCTAAAATGAGTGCCAGAAAGAGAATCGCTGGCACATAGAGAACGTCAATCAAGCCACCCTGCCCAGCGCAACGTATTGTGAGCGTAAACGAGTTTAAAGCCACCTGTATTAGGAATAGATTTTTGGCTCACCCATTGTGTTGCAACGCACTGCATCGCGTCGCCATGACTCACGATCATTACATCACCTGCGCTTTGCTCAGCGATGTGCAGCAATGCATCTACCATACGCGATCTTACTTGATATGTACTTTCACCTGTGTCGTTGGGCAACACGTTTAATTGCTGATAACAGACTTTTTTAAAGCTGGCATAGTCTGGGGTCTCGCTTGCTAGCTGCCCTTGCCAGTGCCCAAAATGCCGTTCACACAACCCTGCATGTTGTTGAGCAACAAGGCCTAATGCGTGTTCGGTGAAACCAATAGTTTGTACTGCGCGGCCGAGTGTAGAGCTCCACAAGGCCTCGATAGGCCAAGCTTTTGCTTTATCGGCCAAGCCCCTCGCTTGTGCTAATCCGGTGTCGGTCAAATCACTATTTTCTTGCCCTTGCATACGCCTTTCAGTATTGAAAAAGGTTTGTCCATGACGACATACATAAAGGGTTTTCACTCGGTCTTTCCTTGATAAAACTCACGTGCTTGTTGTATCGACTCACACATAACTTGTACTTCACCTAACATGCGCGTTGTCATACGGTGCACTTTGTCAGCATCGGGGTGAAAGATAAATTGGTTTGCTACCGCGGGGAGCTCTGGCCATTGAGACCAATCTAGCCAATCGGGGCTAGCGCCACTATGTGAAGTAGGTTGAATTATCACCTTAGGTTTAAGCGACACGACTTTTTCTAAACTCACTTGAGGGTAGTCGTCAGTTGCCGTTTCAAACAAATTGTGCGCACCACACAGTGCCAGTTGTTGTTGAGGCCATGCGTTGCCCGCAACTGATCGCAAAGGGCGTGCCCACAGCTCATAAAACACATCAACCGGCGTTGCTTGGCTATAGGTGTTTCTCAAAGTATGTAACGCTTCTAAATAAGCATTGGCCTGCGCATTCGCAACGGAGCTTCTGCCAGTCAGCTCTCCGAGTAAAACTAACTCATCAGCAACTCCTTCCAATGTGGCAGGATTGGAGTACACCACATTAATTTTATATTGTGCTAAACGTTGTAAATCGTCGCTCGGGTTACCGGTTTTCCACGCAATAACCACATCGGGGCGCATTTGTAAGATTTTTTCTATTTGCAACCGAGCATAATTGCCAACCCGTGGAATAGCCTTGGCTTGTTCGGGATAATCAGCGTGGTCAGTTGTACCAATAATTTGGTCACCCGCGCCAATCGCATACAGCGACTCGACAATATGCGGTGCAAGCGCAATGATACGCAGTTGCTGTTTTTCTTTGTCCTCAGCAAATGCGTTTTGTGCTGTTATCATCAACAACAAACACGCTGATATAAACCCTATTTTCATCACCAATCAATTCCCTTTTGTGCCTTTATTCCCGCTTCAAAAGCATGTTTTACTGGCTTTACTTCACTCACAGTATCCGCAATATCTAACACGGCGCGATGACACGCGCGCCCAGTCACCACAACGCTTTGCATTGTTGGTCTTGCACTGAGCGTGGCGACAACTTCGTCAATATCCAAGTATTTATAACTCAACATATACGTGATTTCGTCAAGTAGCACGACGTCGATGCTCGGGTCTTGCAACCAAATTTTAGCCTGCTCCCATGCTTTTTTTGCCGCAGCTATATCGGTGTCTTTGTCTTGTGTTTCCCAAGTAAACCCCGTACCCATAACGTGAAAAGGCACACCGCACTTCATCAGTAAGTCTCGCTCTCCACAAGGCCATGTACCTTTAACAAACTGAACGACAGCGGCCTTCATACCATGCCCGACTGCGCGAGTAACTGTGCCAAAGCCAGAGGTCGACTTACCTTTGCCATTTCCTGTCAACACAATAAGAATGCCTTTTTCTTCTTGTGCCTGAGCAATTTTTTGATCCACTTTTTCTTTGTGGGCCTGCATTCTTGCCTTGTGTTTGGCCTGATCGTGTTTATCTGTCATGCTTTATCCTGTTCAATCAATGGCGTTAACTTAGTCCAATCTAGATGGGCTGCTAACGCATCTGCTACGCGATCAATCTCGCGGTCTTGTATTTTTTCATAGTCATCGGCAAGCGTTGTATGTATGCCCGCCCACTGTAAAATTAATTGCAGCGCCTCTGGCGTGTCGAATAACCCGTGTAGGTAACACCCCATCACATTGTTGTCGGCATTCACGCAGCCGTCTGCTTCACCACTGTTTAGGGTAATAAGCGGCGCTGTTTGCACCTTAAACTCACTGCGCCCTGCATGAATTTGATACCCTTGAATGGGGCACTCGCGATAGTTTTTGCCGCCGCCATCTACATCAACTGTCAACGTCCCCGTGTCTTGTGTCAGTTGTTTCGACGGCGTCAATGTCGTCGTTATTGGCAAAGACCCCAACCCTTGCGCTTCCGCTTGGTTGCCCTCTATACCAAGTGGGTCAGCCACTCGATCACCCAACATTTGATAACCACCACAAATACCGAGTACTTTTCCGCCGTAACGCAAATGCTTGGCGATGTCTTTGTCCCAGCCTTGCTGATAGACAAGCGAAAGGTCGGCGATGACGTGTTTACTGCCAGGTAAAATGATCAGATCACACGGTGGTAACGCCGCACCTTGTGGGGCAAAATGCAAATCGACTTGCGGGTGCACACGCAGCATATCAAAGTCGGTGTGGTTGCTAATACGGCTAAACACTGGTACCACTACTTTCAGTACGGTAGCGTCTTGGTTCAGATTTTGTTGCGCGTCAATGGCATCTTCCGCTGCCAATTGCAAATTGTGCAAATAGGGTAACACGCCCAATACGGGCTTACTTGTTCGCGCTTCAAGCCACGTCAAACCCGGCTCTAACAAACTTATATCACCGCGAAATTTATTGATCACAAACCCCACCACGCGATCTTGTTCACTGGGAGACAAAAGATCTAAGGTGCCAACCAATTGGGCAAACACACCCCCACGGTCAATGTCAGCCACTATAATCACCGGGCAATCCACGGCTTCAGCAAACCCCATATTGGCGATATCACGATCTCTCAAATTGATTTCGGCAGGGCTGCCAGCCCCTTCCACCACAATCACTTCGAATTGTTCCTGCAATCGCGTATGAGAGGCGAGTACCGCTTCCATCGCCACCGTTTTGAAGTTGTGGTAAGGCCCTGCTTGCATATTGCCAATGGCAACGCCGTGAACAATAACCTGAGCGCCTGTATCGGTACACGGCTTGAGTAGTATCGGGTTCATATCAACATGCGGAGCAATACCCGCCGCTTGTGCTTGTACCGCCTGCGCTCGACCGATTTCACCGCCTTCTGCAGTCACTGCACTATTTAATGCCATATTTTGTGGTTTAAATGGCGCTACTTTTATGTTCTTTCTTGCCAATACGCGACACAAGCCAGCAACAAGCATGCTTTTTCCGGCATCAGACGACGTACCTTGTACCATGAGTGTTGTGGTCATTTTGTTGTTCACTCTCTAATTTAAACCGGGCTACCAATAAACAAAACCCGAGGTTTAGCGCCGGGAAATTGGCTTAATTGAAATCGTGTCACTGTGGCGTAGTCCAATGTTAGTTGCTGATACAGCGCTGATGCGGCCCAGTCTAGTTGCAATACATACGCTAATACTTGGCGAATAACACCGCCATGCGTCAACACTTGAATATAACGATGTGGGTTTTGTTTGCTTGTTGAACTTGGTGGCGTAGTGGCTTCACTCAATAATGTGCGCCAAGCGGCACAGACCCTTTCGTGTACTTGGTGTAACGCTTCGCCATTTGGCGGCGTGACGTTATCCGGCGCTTGCCAAAACGCCTCTAACTCCTTCCAAATATGAGCCAAATCATCAAATGGCACGCCATCCCAATCGCCAAAGTGACACTCTTGCCAGTGATGGGAAATAGACAAGGCAACCTCTTGCGTTTGAGACCAGTACCGCGCAAAGTTAACACAGCGCTTTAAAGGTGAGGAAACCAATAAATCAGCCTTTGGGAGCCGACCAAACGTCGTTGATAACTGCTCCCACCCTTGCTCATTAAGCAATACGTCTGTTCGACCATATAAAGCGGCAGGCCCATCCACTTTGCCGTGCCTGATGAGGTCGATAACCACTGTATTGTCGTCAACCAATGGGCTGCTCCCCTTTTAGTACCATCGGCAGTCCAGCAGCAACAAAATAAACATTGTCAGCGGCAGCCGCTATGGCTTGATTCAACCAACCAGCTTGGTCGACAAATTGACGGCTCACTTGCCCCATAGGAATAACACCTAGCCCCACTTCGTTTGCAACCAGAACAACTGGCTGGTTTCTCTTTTTTAACGAGGTGATAAGCTGGGAAAATAAATGTGGAAAATCTTGTGAGGGCTGTTCAAAAAGGTGATTGTTTAGCCATAACGTAAGGCAATCTATCAATAAAATATGTTCGCTATTGCATGTGTCGGCCGCTGCAGCTAGCGCTAATGGCGCTTCAATGAGTGACCAATGCGCAGGCCTGTCGTTTTGATGTCGGGCAATGCGTTGTCGCATTTCTTCATCCAGCACCGTGGCTGTAGCAATGTATGTGACGGGCTTTTTATGTTGCCCTTCCCAATGCTGACACAAACGCTGGGCAAAAGCTGATTTACCCGAACGCGCGCCACCGAGGATCAAGGTAATCATGGTGTACCTACCAACATCAGGAGGATTACGTAAATACTCATTTCTTGTATTTGTTGTGCCGCACCCAGGCAATCTCCTGTCACACCATCAATATGTTTGATAAACAGTTGTTTCAGTAAATATCGCACCACAAAGCAAGCGCACAACAACAGCACAAAATGCATCAAAGAAAGCAGTAACACCGACGGCACGAGCGCAATAATAAATAATACGTTAAGGTCACTGGTGGGCAACGGCCTAGTTAACGGCGCGCTTTTTGACATCTCTTTGTGTTCATCTTTGCGGGCGTAGGGTAAGTCTTGAATAAACGACAAGGCCATTGCCCGCGATAGAGGGTATGCGATAAACAATGCAATATAGAACTGACCCTGTTCCCATAGCGCAAACCACAGAGAAGCTTTTAATATTAGCGCCAATGTCAGTGCGCTGACTCCGTATGTTCCCAAACGGCTGTCTTTCATAATGGTGAGCTTGCGCTCTTTTGTCATACCGCCCCAGAACGCGTCAAACGTATCAGCGAGGCCGTCTTCATGAAAAGCTCCTGTACTCAGCAAACTCACAATTAAGCCCAAAACCAGCGCGGGAACCACTGGCAACAAGGTCGTAAGCACACTCACTACAATTGCCACGATACCCGCCAGCATCGCCCCGACCAAAGAAAAGTATCGTCCAGAGCGGTGCATATTGTGATCACTGTAATGCAGTGAGCTGGGCAACGGCAAACGCGTGAAGAAACTCACGCATAATGCCAGCAAATTAAGTTCTACACAGAGTCTTTTCATGAATAACTAAAGCACAACATTTGCACTGTCAAAAGTCGCCATATGGTTGTAAAAATGGGCTGCAGCCCGCAATAAAGGCATAGCCAACGCCGCTCCTGTCCCTTCCCCCAGACGAAGCTCAAGTTCTAGCAATGGCTCTGCATTTAGCGCTTCTAAAATGTTGCCGTGAGCGCTTTCGGCAGACCGATGAGAAAACACCATATAATCTCTAGCGTCAGGCGCAATAAGCACTGCGAATAAAGCCGCAACAGACACAATAAAGCCATCGATAACCAGGGTTTTGCCCGCCGCTGCGGTGGCCAAAATAGCGCCTACCATTTGTACTATTTCAAACCCACCAACCTCTCTCAACATTACTTCGGCTGTGAGGCTTTCACCATGCTGCATCAGCACTCGCTCAATCGCTTGTTCTAGCAGCGCACATTTGAGTTCTCGTTGCTCGGGAGTAATACCTGTACCGAATCCAGTCAGCGCGGTAACCGGTTGATTAAGTGCTAAACTCAACAATGCAGATGCACTACTGGTGTTGCCAATCCCCATTTCGCCAAACGCCAGAACATTAGCACCTTCGGCGATCACCGAGCGTGCGATTTCTGCGCCATAGTGTATTGCTAATTCACAGTCGGCCCGTGACATGGCAGGATAAACAGAAAAATCAGCCGTAGAAGGCTGAATCCGTCTGACAAAATAGTCTTTATGCTTGGTGTCTATTGGCTGCAATATGCCGGCGTCGACCACTTTCAATGCAACTTGGTTCGCCTCGCAAAAACAATTGATCGCCGCCCCACCGTGTAAGAAATTTAACACCATCTGACGAGTAACCGCTTGTGGCGCAATGCTCACACCTTGCTTGGCAATGCCGTGGTCCGCCGCGAATACAACAACGGTAGGCTGATGAATATTGATCTGTTCGGTGGTAGTGTTTTCGGTACACTGTATCAAAGCTAACTGACTCGCCAGCGCTTCTAAACGCCCTAATGAACCTGGGGGTTTAGTTTTGTTGTCAATACGTTGCTGAATGGCCACCAACCTCGACTTATTTGTTGGTGTTACATTCCAATAGCTCGAATCAAATACTGACATGCACAACTCCTCAACTAACTTGCATATCGCTGGCGCATCGCCAAAAGAAAAAATACACTGCCCATAGCGGACGTAATGATACCAATTGGGATTTCTTGCCCTTCAATAGCGGTGCGGGCGAATACATCAACCCAAACCATAAAAGCACCGCCAAGTAATACACATCCTAAGATTAATGTCCGGCTGGTAACACCAAGCCAATTGCGCACAATATGTGGGATCATTAACCCCACAAACCCTATGCCACCGCAATACGATACAACACAGGCGGTCAACATGGCGCATAACACTAGGCACATCATTCTTAAATGATTAACCTGAATACCCAGTGTTTTGGCATTTTCGTCACCCAATAACAAGGCGTCTAGCCGTGGACCAAATAACAGTAATATAGATACCGCCACAACCACGATGGGCAACATGACTAACGCGTACCAGGTTTCTACACGCGCTAAACTCCCCATCATCCAAAATACCACTTGATTGGCGGCAAATGGGTCGCCGACAAACAACAAAAATTGACTAAGTGCACTCAGCATAAAACTCACCGCAACTCCGGCCAACAGCATATGCTCGATGCGACGACCAAAGGCAGTCATTGACAATACTTGTACCAACAATACTGCAAACACAGCCCCCAAAAGAGCGGCAACGGGTAATGCGATAGTGAACGGACTAGCAGGTAGCCCCAACTTAACCCCAAATGGACTGTTGAATAGCAAAGATGCAATCGCAGCTCCTAAGCCCGCCCCTGATACCACGCCAAATAAATAAGGGTCTGCCAAACCATTGCGGGTAACGTTTTGCAGCGTAGCCCCTGCTACCGCAAGCGCTGCCCCAACCAGAAAACCAACCATTACACGGGGAAAGCGAATATCCCAAAAGATCACAGTATCGATAGAATCAGAGCAAGATGCAGTGACACATTGCCATATTGCGTGAGAAGACAAGGATGCCGCACCAAAAAACAACGACGCAACTGGCGCACTGAGTGCGATAAATAACAATAAGCACCACTTTCTTGTCATTTGGTTTCTCCCGTTTGAGCGGGAGGAGACGGACAAAAATCAACTCTTACCATGCCATTAGACTGTTTTTGTACAAAACAAGACAATCTGAAAACCTCTTCAAGATAAGACTGCTGAAGGACAGACTCAACACTCCCCCACGCCTTTACATTCCCTCGGTGTAACAGCATAAGTGCATCGCAATAAGTTGCCGCTAAATTGATATCATGCAAGGTCACGATCACCGTTTTACCTTGTTCCTTGCAGAGACGCTGCAGCAGCAACATAATTTGGTGTTGGTAATACACATCAAGGTGATTAACGGGTTCGTCTAATATCAGTACTGGCGCTCCCTGAACCAAAGCTTGCGCTATCAAGCAACGCTGCTGCTCTCCCCCTGACAACTGATTAAATACTTGGTGTTGTTTATCGGTTAAGCCAACATCTTCGATACAGGCATCTATGTGGGCCAGATCTTGTGCATCAACGCTTGAGAACAGGCCTTTGTGGGGTAACAAGCCCATTTTTACTACTTGCCTCGTTGTTAAGGCAAAAACACTGTCGTGTAATTGATTGACCACAGCGATCCGTTTGGCCACGTCAATTTGTGATAGTTGGTGAATATCTGCGCCATCTAAAAGGACAGTGCCTTTTCCGCGCAGTTGTGCTGACAAACATTTTAACAAGGTTGTTTTACCGGCCCCATTAGGCCCGAGTACACCTGTGATGTGCCCTTGAGAAAACGCGCAATTAAGCGGGTTTAATAACGATTTATGCTTGACCGAATAGGCCAAATCTTTCGCCTGAATAACGGCGCTTGGTATCATAAAGTGCGTAACCCATTAAGTAGAGTGCCTACAATATCTACCATGACAAAGTATTACACCAAAACACTAAGCTAAACGGGAACGAGCACGCGAGACACTATTGAAAGTGACGATACGACATGACGTTTCGTGTATTCCCGCACGAACTGCAAAACGGCAAAAATATGGCTGGTATCTGACTCTGACGACCGAGTTGTCATTACAGTTGCGGGTACAGTTCTGGATTCACACCAGATTCCCAAAATGGTAAAGGCATTATTTACCATTGCGATGCAGGACGAATGCATCACCAAATTTCGCTATGACACGAAGTGTATCAGGAAATTATCTGCGGTTCGATATTCGCTTATTTCTTTTATTTTTTTAAGCGGTTAACATAGAAAAAAACCTATCAGGCATACAAATGGATATTGTTTTTGTTACTACCATTCGGCCAAGAGAAAACAGCCACGACTTTGATAAACTCATTACTTTACTCAATGACACCATTGGGTCACTTTATCAAATTGAAAATTGTAATAAGCATGTGGTTGTTGTTAGTAATGAGCCTCTCTCAATTGCGCCACGATACGATGGGTTTGTATCAAATATAATTCTCAACACCCCCATTACCGACAAAGGAAAAGGCGCTCATTTAGGGTTTAAAGAATCTAAATTAGATGCTGGCTCCAAGCGCATTGTAGGTATTCTGCATGCGCAAACTTTGAGCCCTCGGCATATCATGCTCGTTGATCAAGACGACTTTTTATCCAAAGACATTTATCGCGAGATACAAGCTCAGAGTGACAAAGACTGTATAACAATAGAGAACGGCTACCTCTACAAATCAGGAAGCCGCAACATTGCTCCACAGAAAGATTTTTATCGATATTGCGGTACGTCGCACGTTATGTCAGCGACATTCCTCGCCGCTCACATAAAATCGGTCCCCATTGATCCCGTCTGTCAATTGGAAATAGAAACCCTACTGTCTTTATGTAGCGCCGACGTATTTGAACACATCATTTGTAAACATCGACAAGTAAACGAGCAAACCCTTGCCTTACATGGCACTACGGGCTTTATTGCCGCACCTGTTGCCATTTGGCATTTAGAAACAGGCGAAAACCGTTCGGGCCAAAAGTTAGACACGTTAAGCAGTTATTTAACAAACGAAATGGCAGAGAAATTTGGATTACCTGAAGTGAAAAGCGGGTATTGGCAATATGTAATGAACAATCTGTCTGCCCTGTTACATAGAGCGTTAAGGGTGCTAAGAAAATAGCGAAGTAGAAATAACAAAAAAGGGTCGAATGACCCTTTTTTAATCAATTAGCAAATTTATAACCGCGCTTCGGCGAGTTTTCTCGCAGAGGAATTCGGGTACTCAGAGATGACCTTTTGGAACCACTCTTTCGCCTTAGCCTGCTGCGCTTGCTGTTGAGCAATCACACCCAATTTCAACATCGCATCGGGGCGCTTTGTTGAATCGGTAAAACGATTCACAACAACATCAAACTGCGCTTTTGCATCGCCCCATTGCTGTTTATTAAACAGCAATTGTCCTAACCAGTAATGCGCGTTTGGCGCGTACTCACTGTTGGGGAATGTGCTTAAAAACTCTTGAAATGCCGGAATTGCTTTGTCGTACTCACGAGACTTCAAAATCAAATTCACGGCATTGTCGTAGGCTTCGCTCTCGCTAACACCAGATAAACTGGATGCAACCGTATTGTCTGATGTTGTAGGCGTAGCCGTGACCGGCTGACTTGTCGCACTACCCACCACGCCACTTTGTTTCAAGGCTTCTACGCGCTTATCAATTTCTAAGTATAGTTCGCGCTGGCGCTCTAATACTTTCTGTAATTGATTGGTATGAGTTTCGACTGCCCCACGCAGTTGGTCAACTTCATACTGCATATCATCGAGCTGCTGTTGCAACTTATGCTGCATTTGCGCGCGATTCTGCACTTGACGTTCAAGTACTGTTAGTCGTGACTCTACATCAGAGCCATTGACATCGGTTACCGGTGCTTGAGCGTTGGCATAGCCAGCAATGCTCAATGCGGCCGCAATAGCAGCCGCAAAGTGTGTCAGCTTAGTATTCATTATTGATAAACAACGATACCGCGACGGTTTTGTGCAAATGCGTACTCAGAAGCACCCATTACAGCAGGTTTTTCTTCACCGTAAGAAACTACAGTGATTTGGCTGCTGCTAACACCCGCATTCAAAAGGTAAGTTTGTACAGACTTAGCACGACGCTCACCTAGTGCGATGTTGTACTCAGGCGTACCACGGCTATCAC
This sequence comes from Alteromonas sp. ABE4_545, assembly GCF_056161325.1. NCBI lineage: Bacteria > Pseudomonadati > Pseudomonadota > Gammaproteobacteria > Alteromonadales > Alteromonadaceae > Alteromonas > Alteromonas sp. ABE4_545. The sequence goes on along the minus strand of NZ_JBSWYY010000016.1, from coordinate 81,055 downwards.
AGTGACCTTCGATAACCACTTTTTGCATTGGGTTTTTCACCAAGAATGCAGCGTGCTTATCAAGTACTGGGTAAAACTCTGATTTGATGCTTGAACGGTCAAAATCGAAGTAAACAGTTTGTTCGTTTTGAAGCGCTTGCAATTCATTTTGCATTTGTTCTTCAACCATTTGCTGGCGCTTAGCTGCTTCAGCCTGAACACGCTGTTCTTCAGCTTCTTTCGCTGCTTCTGCTGCTGCCGCTTGCTCTTGAGCAATACGGTTTTGTTCTGCTGCGATTTCTTCCTCAGTAGGACCTGAAGAACATGCCATCATTGTCACCACTGGTAGTGCGATGATGAAACTCTTCATTACTTTATTCATTTGCATCCTCTTAATCCTTATACTTATTTATTTGATTAAAACGTTAAAACAAAAATGGTGACCAACTAGGCGATTTTACTTGCCCATTGGCTGCCGGTAACCGCGCTTTAAAGCGTCCATCCAAAGACACTAAAGATAAAACCTGTGTGCCCTCATGCAGAGTGCTATAAATTATCATGCTTCCGTTCGGCGCGATACTAGGACTTTCATCTAAAAAGGTTCTAGTTAACACTTGGATAGCGCCGTCCTTCAGTGATTGCTTGGCAATTCGGTAATCACCCCGAGTTTGATTTACCAATACCATGTCTTCACCATCAGGCGTGAAAGTAGCACCCAGGTTCTGTTCACCGTCGAAAGTAAGTCGTCTCACCTTCCCAGATACTAAATTTACGCGATATATCTGTGGTTTACCACCCCGTTCAGAGCTAAAAATGAGACTCTTTCCATCAGGAGACCAAGATGGCTCTGTATCTATCGAGCGATTTCGCGTAATCCGGCGCAAATTTTTCGTCTCGATATCCATAATATATATCTCTGGGTTACCATCTTTCGATAGTACCATCGCTAGTTGTCGACCATCAGGCGAAAAAACGGGACTACTGTTAATGCCCGGAAAATCCGTCATCTTTGTCCGTTCCATGGTGTAGATGTCCTGAATAAATATTTGCGAACGTTTGTTTTCAAAACTCACGTAGGCCAACTTATTACCATCAGGCGACCAAGACGGAGACATCAATGGTTCTGGCGATGACAACAAGCGAGTTTCATTTTCACCGTCGTAGTCTGCAATAACGAGCTGATAAGGCAATTTCACGGTCTCGCGATCACGCACGATAACGTACGCGATTCGGGTAAGAAATGCACCCTTCACCCCTGTCAATTTTTCGTAAACCACATCACTGATACGATGGGCGTATTGACGAAAGTCACTACCATTGATGGTCGCTCGGCGCGAATCGATAATATGGTCTTTGCTTTCAACCAGCTTGCCTTGTTGATCAAGAATCTGCGACTTACCGTCGGTTACCTGACCACGTAAGACATCAATAATTTGAAACGTAACTGTATATCTGTCAGCAGAGGTATTTTCAATAGAACCTACGACGATAGTATCTACACCGGTAGTCGCCCACGCGCTGTAGTTCACTTCGGTATCATTCGACGGATACTGCGGCATGGCAGACAAAGCGATTGGGTTAAATTTACCACTGCGACGTAAATCCGCCATCACAACATCGGTAATTCGACCAGGTAACACACCATCGCCAGTCCACTTAAACGGAACGACACCAATTGGGCGCGCGCTATCAACACCTTCTGTGATCACAATTTCCAGCGCTGCATTTGCAAGCTGACTAAAGCTCAAAATGCACAGGCATAACCATGAACGCAACGTCATTCCCATTTTTCTCATACGCACTACAATTCCACCGTTAAATTAATATCTTTTAGCTCTTCGTATACATCAGGCTCACTAGACATGGGCAAGGTGTCTGGCCTCAATACCGCACTTTGCGCCGCACGACACAATGCAGAGTCGCCGTCTCTTATCGTTACCTTTGTCACCAGACCGGTCGTAGCCAGTCTTATATTCAACCGACAGCGTTTACCTTTAAAACTCGAATCTTCGATAAGATAACGCATTATCGTTTGTTGAATTAACGCCTGATAACGCTCTTTTTCAGTTAACACATGCTGAGCCCGACGTTGTCGCTGAGCGGCTCGCTCGGCTTCCATCTGCTCTTGCATTATTTTATCCATTTCGGCTTTTTGTTCCGCCTCACGCTTTTTGCGTTCAGCTTCTGCCTTTTCTCTCGCCTCGCGTTCTTTGCGCTGCTTTTCTTTCTGCGCTGCGAGTCGCTCTAATTCTTTTTGCTTACGCGCTTCGGCTTCTGCCTTTTTGCGTTTAGCCTCTTTTTGTGCGGCAATGCGTTTTTGTCTCGCCGCTTCGGCTTCGCGCGCTTTGCGTTTTTTCTCAGCTTCTGCCCTCGCTTGTGCTTCAGCCTGCGCTTTTTGACGTTGATTGTCAGCAATCGCCTGCGCATCAATAAAGGTTGCTTTGATCACAGGGACAGAGGCGGGCGCCGAGAGAGCTTTTGTCGCATCGGGTGAGCAACTGACGCTAATTAGCAACACAGCTAATATGATCAGATGCAACACCACCGATTTAATCACCCCAGATTTTGTCTCCGCTTGCGTATCCACTCGCTACTACTCTTCCACTGGGTCTGTCATTAAGCCAACAGAGGGCACGCCGGCCTTCTGTAACAATACCATTAGCTGGATAACTTCACTGTAAGCCACTCCACCATCACCTTTCACCACAACAGGGGTTTCAGGCGCTTTCTTGAGTTGAGCTTGCACGAGTGATGCCAACTCGTCACCATCTACGGCTTGTTCTTGGTTATCGCCTAAATTGAGGTAATAGTCGCCTTTGATATCAACCGATGCAATCATCGGTGGCGTATCCTCTTGTTCAATGGGCTCTGCACTGGCTTTTGGTAAGTCAACCTTCACCCCTTGAGAGATCAAAGGCGCGGTTACCATAAAGATAATTAACAATACCAACATCACGTCGATATAAGGTACTACATTGATTTCAGCCACCGGGCGGCGTCTTTTGCGCGTGTACATGAGGCGCTCCTACACTCGTTTCCGTTGCACTAATTACTGAGCTTGTTGTTGCGCTTGTTGCTGCTGGGCAGCGAGCGCCTGACGATGCAATATCGCAGAAAACTCTTCCATGAAATTGCCGTAGCTATTTTCCAGCTTTTCCACTTTGTGACTAAAACGGTTGTAAGAAATAACAGCAGGGATTGCTGCAAACAGACCGATTGCTGTTGCAATCAAGGCTTCGGCAATACCTGGCGCAACCATCGACAGGGTCGCTTGTTGCACTTCACCCAGGGCAATAAAGGAATTCATAATCCCCCAAACAGTACCGAAAAGACCAATGTAAGGGCTGATAGAGCCAGCAGTAGCCAAGAAAGACAAACGGCTCTCTAAGTTATCTACCTCACGCGACAACGCAACGCGCATCGCACGGTAGGTGCCATCAACAATGCCGTTGGCGGCCGTGTTACTTTTGCGCAGGCGAACAAATTCTTTGAAACCAGCACAGAAGATAAGGCCCATACCTTTGGCCCCTTCTTCACTGTTATTGAGCTGCTGGTACAAGCGGTTGAGGTCTGCGCCTGACCAAAACTTGTCTTCAAATTCCCGCATTTCAAAATCTGCGGCAGACAAGGCTTTTTGGCGTTGAAAAATAAATGCCCATGAGGCTATAGACACACTGAGCAATAGCAACATTACAAGTTGAACAACAAAACTAGCCTGCAGAAAAAGACCAATAAAGTTTAAATCAGATGACACGCGATAAATCCCCTAATAACCCTGCTGGAAATCGTCGAGGTTTCATTTTCGACAAATCCACACAGGCAATTTTTATTTCAGCGTCTACAAGTAATACTTGCTCCGCATTTCTTATCTCTTGTTTGAATACCATGCTAGCGCCCTTCAATTCTACAACCTGCGAAGTAATACTCAACAGTTGATTGAAGCGAGCTGGCGCATAGTTATTCATTTCCACTCGTTTGACGACAAAGGCAACACTTTGTTCCAACAAAGTGTCTTGCTCGTGACCTAATTCACGTAACCACTCAGTTCGTGCGCGTTCAAGAAACTTTAAATAATTAGCGTAATAAACAATACCGCCGGCATCGGTGTCTTCGTAATAAACACGCACTGACATGTTATGCATAATTATGCTCCATTAATGATATATTCAAAAAAGTATCATATAAGCTTCATCATTTCATCTATCTCACCACTCGTAAGACCATACAAAACAATGGATAGCGCAAAACAAAAGCAAGTTTTAACATTCGCTTAACGCATTAGTTTTTCTAATCAAAAAATATAATTTTACTCAATTGTCGAGTTTTAAATTTTCTCTATAATGCATCGCATCAGTTAGGCAGTAACTGCTTAAACAAGCGAATTTTTTCTGTTTGACATGAGTTCCCTGGATTATTTCCTTCAACACTTGTTGTTCTCCGCCCATTCACTGAATGGGCTTTTTTTTGCCTAAAATTCACTGTTCACACCAAGCTGCAATGCTTATTGCCACTTGCGTACACGCTAAGCGCTTTACCCAAAAACACAAATAATGAATTTTATATTTCAATAAGTTAAGAATTGAATGAATCTATGTGGCACAGCGAGGTAAACCACATAGATTCATGTCTGTCTAACAACACTTGTCGCAGCGCTGTTTAAGATTGATTAGGAGTAAAGCCTAAATGTAAATAGGCTCGTTGAGAGGCGATGCGGCCTCGTGGAGTGCGCTGCAAAAACCCTTGTTGAATTAAAAAGGGCTCAATCACATCTTCAATGGTTTCTTTTTCTTCACCAATAGCCGCAGCGAGGTTATCCAGCCCAACTGGGCCACCATCAAATTTATCAATAATCGCGGTGAGAAGTTTTCGGTCCATGTAATCAAAGCCTTCTCGGTCGACATCAAGCATATCTAACGCTTTTGCCGCCACATCGGCACTTACCACGCCTTCTGCTTTGATCTCTGCGTAATCACGTACACGGCGTAATAAGCGGTTAGCAATACGGGGCGTACCACGAGAACGCTTAGCCACTTCTAAAGCCCCTTCTTCGCCCATGTCCAACTGCAAATAATGGGCGCTGCGCATAATAATAGTGGTGAGATCTTTAACGGAATAAAACTCTAATCGTTGAACAATACCAAACCGGTCGCGCAGAGGTGACGTAAGTGAGCCTGCGCGGGTTGTTGCCCCAACGAGTGTAAAAGGCGGCAAATCGAGTTTAATTGAACGTGCCGCAGGCCCTTCGCCTATCATAATATCGAGCTGATAGTCTTCCATGGCAGGGTAGAGAATTTCTTCTACAACTGGACTCAAGCGGTGTATTTCGTCGATAAAGAGTACGTCGTGCTCTTCCAAGTTGGTTAGCAGCGCGGCTAAATCTCCTGCCTTTTCCAATACTGGACCGGAGGTGGTTTTAATATTCACGCCCATTTCATTGGCAACAATATTGGCCAAGGTGGTTTTACCTAATCCGGGCGGGCCAAAAATTAACAGGTGATCCAGAGCATCACTGCGATTGCGGGCGGCTTGAATGAAAATTTCCATTTGCTCACACACATGAGGCTGCCCTGTATAGTCAGACAACATTTTAGGCCGAATGGCACGGTCTATGACTTCGTCTTCTTGGCTGGCGCCAGCGGATATCAGTCGATCTGCTTCAATCATGCTTCACTACTCAGTTAAATGGCCGCTTTAAGCGCCTGACGGATGATTTGCTCACTATCCATGCCGTCTTCATAAACACTGTTTACCATCTTAGTGGCTTGCTGCGCTTTATACCCTAACGCCACCAATGCACTTAGCGCTTCTTCCTTCACATCGCTCTTAGTGACAAAGGTTTCACCTGGGCCATTATCGGCACCTGGTAAGTTTGTCACATCAATACTTTGTTGTTTTGAGAAAGTCGCTAATCGGTCTCGTAATTCTACAACCAAACGCTCTGCGGTTTTTTTGCCTATGCCCGGTAAACTTACCAAGGCTGACACATCTTCTTGCTGTACGCTTTGCAAAAACTGGCCAGCCGACATGCCCGACAAAATAGCAAGCCCTAATTTCGGACCAACGCCATTGGCTTTAATAAGTTCGCGAAATAATCCGCGTTCCATTTTATCAGCAAAGCCAAATAATAGCTGTGCATCTTCACGCACAACAAAATGGGTGAATACGGTAACCTGCTCGCCCACATTCGGTAATTGATAAAAGCTGGTCATAGGCATTTGAATTTCATACCCGACGCCTGCTACGTCAACCAAAATCTCAGGGGGTTGTTTTTCGACTAATATCCCCTGGATACGTCCAATCATAATTTGCTCCGTTAGCGCAATCGTCGGCGCACGGTTTTACGTGCTTGTCCTGCGAGTTTTACCAGGCTCTGTTCTGTATGGGCATGGCACAATGCCACGGCTAATGCATCTGCAGCATCACTTTGTGGTGTACCAGAGAGATTAAGCAAGTGCTTCACCATATGTTGCACCTGTGTTTTTTCTGCACTGCCCTTACCCACAACGGCCTGTTTAATTTGTCGTGCTGAATATTCTGAAACCGGCAAACTGGCTTGAGTAGCTGCGACAATCGCCGCGCCCCTCGCTTGCCCGAGTTTCAATGCTGAATCAGGGTTTCTCGCCATAAACACTTGCTCTATGGCAAAACAGTCGGGTTGGTATTGCTTGATAATGTCAGAGACGGCAATGAATATTTGATCTAGCCGAGGCGCGAGTACATCGCCTTTCAATCGAATGCAGCCGCTGCCCAAGTAAGTCATTTTCCCTTGCTTGCGACTCACAATACCATAGCCTGTTACACGAGAACCTGGATCTATACCCAGTATTACCATTATTTGGCTCCGGGGACAAATTGAATAATGGCGGCTTGGTTAGACGGTGACCATACGCGTTCAGCCGCTTGCGCTGCCGACACCCACTCATAAGCCAAGTGCTCGGTGAGCGTTAAGGTTGCGGAGGAGGAAATTTCTGCAATAAAAACATGTTCAGTATTGAACACCGTATCGGGCGGATAGCGATAGCGCCATTGCGGCCTAATTTCAAACTGATTGATTTTACGGCAATCAATAATTGCGTGCTCTGCGGGACTGAGCACAATGCCCGTTTCTTCAGCAACTTCACGATACGCGGTTTCAATCGGCGATTCATTCTCTTCGATTGTGCCGGTAACCGACTGCCAAAAAAGCGGGTCATCTGTGCGCTGCATTATCAGCACCTGGCCGGCTGCATCGTGCAGCACAACCAGGACAGATTCAGGCCTTTTATACTTCATTAAGCGTTATCTTTTTTGACCACGTTGATGGCGAGTTCTTCCAACTGCTGTGGGTTAGCAGGGCTAGGCGCATCTGTTAATGGGCACGCAGCCGTTGTGGTTTTCGGGAACGCCATAACGTCGCGAATCGATTGTGCGCCAGTCATTAGCATGACCAAGCGGTCTAGACCAAAGGCCAAACCTGCGTGTGGTGGCGCACCGTACTGGAGTGCCTCGAGTAAGAAACCAAACTTGTTTTGCGCTTCTTCTTCATCTATACCCAAAATACTGAATACCGCAGATTGCATACCTTGGTCGTGAATACGTACAGAACCACCACCAAGTTCAACACCATTCAATACCATGTCGTACGCATCAGACAACGCCGTCGCTGGTGATGCTTTTAGTTCCTCTGGGCTCAAGCCTCGAGGCGCAGTAAACGGATGGTGTAGTGCGTGGAACTGACCGTCGAATTCTTCGAACATAGGGAAGTCGACAACCCAAAGTGGCCGCCATTCGCCTTCAAGCAATTCGAAGTCTTCACCTAGCTTCAAGCGAAGCGCACCCAATGCTTCTGTTACCACTGTAGCAGAATCGGCACCAAACAATAGAATGTCGCCATCTTCCGCTTGGGTGCGTGCAAGTAATGCATCGGTTACGTCAGGACTCAAGAACTTCAATACAGGTGATTGCAAACCGTCTTGGCCTTGGGCTTTCTCGTTCACTTTCAACCACGCCAACCCTTTCGCGCCATAAATGCCGACGAACTTGGTATATTCATCAATTTGCTTACGTGATAATGACGCACCACCCGGTACACGGATTACAGTAACGCGACCTTTAGGATCATTCGCAGGGCCGTTGAATACTTTAAACTCAACGTCTTTCATGATGTCATCAACGTCAACCAGTTCGAGCGGGTTACGCAAGTCTGGCTTGTCGCTACCGTAACGCTTCATCGCTTCTGCGTAGGTCATACGCGGGAAGTCGCCAAGGTCAACGTTCAGCATTTTTTGGAACAAATCGCGGATCATGCCTTCAGTGATCGACATCACGCCTTCAGCATCTAAGAAGGTGGTTTCAATATCGATTTGGGTAAATTCTGGTTGGCGATCAGCGCGCAAGTCTTCATCGCGGAAGCACTTAACGATCTGGTAATAACGGTCCATGCCTGACATCATCAACAACTGTTTGAACAGCTGTGGCGATTGCGGCAAGGCGAAAAACTCACCTTTGTGCGTACGGCTAGGTACCAAGTAGTCACGTGCACCTTCAGGCGTTGCTTTGGTCAGAATGGGCGTTTCAATATCTAAGAAACCTTCGTCTTCCAAATAACGACGCACCGCGCCCGTCACTTTAGAGCGGAATTGCAAACGCTCGCTCATTACTGGGCGACGCAAATCAAGGTAGCGATAACGCAAGCGCTGTTCTTCGGAGTTCTCTTGGTTCCAGTCTAATGGCAGTGGCGCTGAACGGTTGAAGATTTTCAGCCCTGTACCCAGGATTTCGATTTCACCGGTGGCCATTTTCTTGTTGATTTGGCTTTCAGGGCGAGCGCGCACTGTACCAGTTAGCTCAATACAAAACTCACCGCGAAGCTTGTTCGCTTCTTCTAATACCTCAGGTAAATCTGGGTCAAACACGACCTGCACAATACCTTCGCGATCCCGTAAATCGATAAAAATTAGGCCGCCCAAATCTCGACGTTTATTTACCCAACCATTCAGGGTGACGGTTTGTCCAACATGTGACGCGTTAATATTTCCACAGTAATCTGTGCGCATGGTCTTTGACCTCTGTCTCTCTAATTTTGATTGTCGCGACGGTGAATAGAACAATTTCTAAACAACCTGCCATTACTTGCCTTTCATTGAATGAATCGCTAGGCTCGGCGACGTGAATAATGATGAAATTCAAAGCCGCCTAGTATAAACAAATGCGCCGTAAAGCCCAATGACAAATCAAAGCGAAACGCAAATCTCTGACACAAAATTGCCTGACGTAAAAATAGGATGCCCTGTTTGGCAGCATCCAAGTTGGCCGAGCGCTTGGTTTGGCAACCCCGCAGCCCGCAAAAATAACCTTGAATACTATGCCCAACAATTGAACAGTATCGAGGGCAACACTACTTTTTATCAGCTTCCTGACACAGGTACAGTGGCAAAATGGCGTGACGCTGTGCCAGAGCAGTTTCGATTTTGCTTTAAATTCCACCAATCGATTACCCATCAGGCAAGCCTGCGACACTGTGAAGCCGCCGTTACCGAGCAATTACACAGAATGGCATTACTCGAACACAAATTAGCAAGCGTGATGATTCAGCTACCCGCACAATTTGGCCCTGAGCAATTGCCTGTATTGGCGCATTTTCTAGCGCAATTACCAAAAGACTTTCGCTACAGTGTGGAAGTGCGCCACCAGCGCTTTTTCGCTAAAGGCGACGACGAAAAGAGATTAAATCAACTATTGATGCAACACCAAGTAGACCGCATCATTATGGACACGCGGGCCTTATTTACCGGAGACGCTGACAGCCCGTTAACCGCTGAAGTCCGCACTAAAAAACCACGAGTGCCAGTTAATGTGATCGCCACGGGCAAACAACCCATCATGAGATTTGTTGGCAATAACAATGACAGTGATAACTTAACGTGCTTACAGCCATGGGTGAAAAAGTGCCACCAGTGGAGAGAACAGGGCTTAAGCCCCTACTTGTTCTTCCACCGCCCTGACAACAAAGACGCTCCTTGGCTAGCGCAACAGTTTATTCAACTGTACAACCAAACATACGCAGCAAATGCCGCCGCCCAATTGCCCGCATTAACGTTTACAGAACAAGCCGAGCAAACGAGTTTGTTTTAATGCTTATTCACTCAGTTTGAAGTAACTAGACGTGCCAAAAACCACTGATGAGTTAAAAAATCACTATCACCTAACTAAAAGGTTATGGCGATAGTCAAGCAACGTGACATCGTTTTTTGCTTTAAAGATATGGAGATAATGCGCGATTTGCGGAAGGCGTCCCTTCGAGCTTTTTGATTTACTGGGGTGTCAGTCATCTATGCACAGTGTCTGGTGCAGTGAGTTTTATGAGGACATCATGAAGTAGTGATGTGGTATTAGGCAAATTATCAATGACCTGATTAGTGGCCTGCTTCGCATGGTTATCGATTGGCTTTTTCACCATGCCTTTTAAATGAAAATAAACCATACTTCGAAGCTGATTAGCGCTAGCTAAATCGTGTTTCACCACCCAAGTGTTTAACACCTGTGTGAAATCAGCAGCAACTTCCATAATTCATAATCCTTTAATAAATAATGACTTTCCAGCTAGTATGTTTGTTAAACTACACTAACCTTCCGACGGCCACCTATTATACATTAGTTCAAAATTTACAATACCCTTACATTAAGGCGTTGTCATAGCTGGTGTCTTAAAGGTTAATCAGCAATATAAAGCCGTTTCAAACAACAAAGCCCCGCGATGCGGGGCTTTGTCACTGAGCATTGATTCGCTATGCTTGCCTAAAGTCAGCAGCGTCTAGTTCGTGCTTTTTCATCAGTTTGTGCATATCGGTTCGGTTACGCCCCGCCAACTCCGACGCGCGAGTCACGTTGCCGTCTGTCATTTTGAGTAATTTGTAAAGGTACTTTTGTTCAAAAGCATCTCGTGCCTCGGTAAGCGTAGGCCAGCTTTGGCGTGTAGCCGATAAAGCCTGTTCAACCAAATGCAACGGAATAACCGGAGTTTGGGTTAAGGCCACACATTGCTCAACTACGTTAACAAGTTGGCGCACATTACCAGGCCAGTCTGACTTCACTAATAATTGCATGGCATCATCAGAAAATTGATTCGCATCGACTTTGTGGCGAGCCGCACTTTTCTGCAATAACGTTCGAGCGAGTAGAGGAATATCTTCGCTGCGTTCTTTCAAAGCAGGTAGCTTCAAATTAACGACATTCAAACGGTAGTACAAATCTTCCCGGAAACTGTCCTCTTCCATTTCTTTGTGCAGATCTTTATGCGTTGCAGAGATAATACGCACATCAATGTCGACCATCTTGCTGCTACCCACTGGGCGTATTTTTCGCTCCTGCAAGGCACGCAATAACTTCACTTGAAGTGTCATTGGCATATCGCCAATTTCATCTAAGAACAGTGTTCCGCCGTCAGCTTCGCGAAATAACCCCGCATTGGCTTGTACCGCTCCAGTAAACGCCCCTTTTGCATGGCCGAACAATTCTGATTCCAGCAAGTTCTCTGGCAATGCTCCACAGTTAATCGCGACAAAGGGCTTGTCTTTTCTGTCGCTTGCACGATGTATCGCATTCGCTAGTAATTCTTTACCTGTTCCACTAGCTCCCGTTACTAACACACTGACTTCACGTTGGGCGATGCGAAAGGCTTGATCAAGTACATGAAGCATTTCTGGTGAGCGCGTAATAATATCATCGCACCACTCTCCCGGTTTGGCCGCTTTAGAGTGGCTCAACGCTTTACCCAACAGTGTGCGTAGTTCGTCGTGATCGACAGGCTTGGTTAAAAAGCCAAACACTCCGCGCTGAGTAGCCGCCACCGCGTCTGAAATTGTGCCGTGAGCTGTCATCAGAATAACCGGCATATCAGAGCGCACGGCCATAATTTCTTCAAATAAGCTTAAGCCGTCTAATCCCGGCATGCGCAAATCACTCAGCACAACGTCAAAACTTTGGGTTTGCACTTTCTTTAATGCGTCTTGGCCGTCTTCGGCCCCAGTGACTTTATAACCTTCACTTTCTAAGCGGATGGTTAGCAAACGCAATAGGCTTTTGTCATCATCCACCAGCAAGATATGCGAGTTGGCTTGTTCTAATTCTGTCACGGCTGTTCTCCTCCGTTTTTATCCATCAGCGTTTCTTCAATGTTTAGCAATGCCTGCAACTGTTTGCGCTGCTCTTCTAAGCGCTTCTGCATTTCTTCAATTGACGCTTCTTGTCGGCCGTTCACTCGGCTTAACATTGTGATAGCAGACTCAAATTCGAGCATTTGGTTACTCGGTTTTTCGATAATGACCGTGATTAATCGTGTCATTGCCGGCGTAAGTGAGGGTTTAAGCTCTGTGAGCCAATGCTGTGCCCGCAGCCTATCCTTATAAGGCGTATCAATAGGCTGAGACAACAGCACTTTTTTGAACGTAGCGGGAATATCATCTCCCAGAGCAGCAATTAAAGGCTTGCGCTCTTCCCAAGGAAGCGCATCAGCCTTCAGCCAAATATCGATCCAATACCAAATATCACAATTGCCGATAAAATCTTCATGTCGGCTATCGACCAAGCAAGGATCGTTTTCAACTATCACTTTTTCGTGGGTTAGCGGATTGTCTGGCTCCGCTTTTTCGGGTGTTATTACACGCTCTGTTGTTGTCACGCATCCTGCGAGAGAGGCTACACACAGTAGCCAAAAAATTCGGATCATTCGTTCGCATCCTCTTGCGGAATCATTACTCGGAAACATACATCAGCGTAATCAACATCAACCACGCCAACTTCTCCGTGCATTAGACGGGCGCAATCTGCCACAATCGACAAGCCCAAGCCGGTACCGATTACATTGTCATTTCGTTCTCCATCACCACGGGTGAAAGGCTCAAACAAGGTGTCGACCTTCTCCGGTGGGATTTTTTTACCTCTGTTCGCTACTTCTATACAGGCCATATCCCCCTGTAAATACAGTTTGATATTTATTGGTCTATTACGCGCCCCATGAGCGACCGCGTTAGACACTAAGTTATCTAAAATCCGTCTTAATAACTCTGCGTCGGCACGAATAGGATCGGCCTTCACATCAACGTCTAACTCGTGGTGTTGCAGAGCTAGTCGATAATCTTGTAAGCAGTCGTCTACCATTTCCTGTGTGTTGACTTGGCTAAACGTAGGCTGTGCCTGCTGTAGCAACAAATTATAATCGAGTAACTTCTCAATCAATGTGTTCAGTCGCTGGGTGCTGATAATAAGCAACGACAGAACTTCGTGCTGCGGTTTAGTCAGTTGCCCCACCGCACCATCGTCTAACAGTGAACAGCCTTCTTTAATACTCGCCAAAGGCGTTTTTAACTCATGCGCCGCATGGCGAAGCAGCGCTGTGCGAATATGTTCTAACTGTGCTAACCGGTCACCCAACCAGTGTAAGTCTTTTTCAACGCCGGCGAGTTCTCTGGGAGCACGTCGGGAAATGGGGGGTAACTTACCTTGTTGCCGAGCCAACATTCGAATAAGCACTTTCATTTTGCGCACGGGGTTAATAATGAGCTGACTACCCGCTAAAATCAAAAGCAGCGAAATAGTCACCAGTAATGCGGTCAACCATGCCTGCTTGGCTTGCATCGCGGCGAGGTCTGCTTGCTGAGTAGCCAGTCTGACCTGAATAACTTTGTCGACCTGAGTGCGCAGAGCTATCACCTGTTCATTGATAGATGCAATATAAGCGTTCAGCAGAAGTTCGTCATCTAACTGCCGGAACATTTTCAGTTCAATTAAACTTTTATTAATACTCTCACAATGAGTGCCGTGAGCAATGGCGTTACACAAGCTATCCGCTACATCCTCAAACCGGCCTAATGCGTTGTCGGCCAGCTCTGCAACTTTAGCGTTTTGAATCACCCGATATTGTCGTAACGCCCTTTCCACAATCACGGCAGTCCCGTCTAAACGTTTCATATCGTTGACGAGATTAACCACAAACTGGGTTTCAGACACCGTGAGTTTACCAACGCGAGCTAAGTCACTCTGACTTTGCCAAAGTAAGGCAATTAACGGTATTAATGCCACAAAAAAGCTGGCTAAAATAAGTTGACGCAACGAGCCTAATTGCAAAATACGACTTCCTGTAAAAAAAATGCGCTCCAATTTAGCCACTTTACGCTCTGACATTTGTTACCTTCGCAGACTATGAGCGCGCTACGGTAAATAAACTGTCATCACTGATAAAGCCACTATCGACTAATTCAGACTGGCTCACTTTACCATCTTCGTTAGTATCGATAAGAGCAAACTCTCTTAATAATTCTGTATCACTCACCGACTCTCTTAATGAAATGTATCCGTCATTATCGGTATCGAGGCGTTCCAGTAGTGATAAATCGTTGGCTAAAATGGCAAAAGCACTGAACCAACTACAAATAACAACGCTAGGTAAAACGAACTTTTTCTCAAATATTGACATCGTATTTCTCCTCGTTGTGCGCAACTAAGGCCACCTTGGCCTTGTTACATTAACAACGGGATAACAGCAAACACCATACCAAATAAGATTAACGCCTATAAATCAAAGATTTAACAACAAAAATATACAGTGAAACAAACGCCCTGTCGGTAACTGTTGCCTATCAGCAACACCTTTTTACATAGTAATGGATAAATTTTACGTGCTAAAGCATTAATATTTATCTATTCGAATACGCGTTTTATTCAGTACGGTGGAGTAAATACTTCAGGCAATAAAATCAATTCGTGTAAAGGCAATGGACGGCTAAACAAATACCCCTGTGTAGTATCGCACCCTTGTTCTAACAAATAATGTAGCTGAGCGGGTGTTTCGATGCCTTCAGCACATATACTTAACGACAACCGTTTTGCAAGGTCGATAATTGTACCGGTTACCATACGGCTGCGTTCAGATGTTTCTAATTCTTCAACAAACTGTCGGTCAATTTTCAAGGTATCTATGGTGATTTGAGTTAAGTAACTCAACGATGAGTAACCTGTTCCGAAGTCATCCAGTGCGATGGCACACCCCATATTCGCAATACGACGGAAAAATTTATTGCTGGCGTCAAAGTTCTCTAAATACGCCGATTCGGTCACTTCAAATTCGATATAAGCCGGGTTAACGTCATAGCTCACAAACAACTTGTAAATACTGTCAAACAAGTCGGCATGACGTAAATCGTGACCTGATAAGTTAATGCCAACGCGAAAACGTCGACTAAAATGTTGCCGCAGCGCAGGCAGTTCTTGGCAAACTCGCTTGATCACCCATTGCGTCAAGGAAGCAATTTTACCACCTTGCTCAGCGATAGGAATAAACTCACTGGGCATAATAGCGCCGAGTTCAGGGTGTTGCCATCGCATAAGGGCTTCAACCCCCACCGTAGTCCCATCTGCCGCCACTTTGGGCTGGTAATACACACTAAACTCGTCGGCGCGTAGCCCATTATCAATACTGTTAGCAATGTGCATCTTGCGTTTATATGCCACCACCATATCGACATTGAAAATGGTAAAGCGGCCACGCCCCTGTGCTTTCGAACGATACATGGCCAGGTCGGCATTACTGATGAGTTGACTAAGCTGATAATTGGCGTCAGACGCTTTCGCAATGCCGATGCTCACGCCAACCTTGAGCGCCAAGCCGCGTAAATGAAAGGGGTCGTTAAAGGCGAGTAAAATACGGTGGGCCACGTTCGTCAGACTCGCTTCAGAAGTATCCCTGTCTGGCACAATAATAAATTCATCACCGCCCAAGCGCGCCAGTAGATCTCCTTCGCGTAAAATACTGTTCACTCGTTCTGCCACTTCAACCAAGATCAAATCGCCGGTTTCATGCCCCAGTGAGTCATTGATCCCTTTAAATCCATCTAGATCGAAATACATCAGCGCAATGTCCTGCTGATGGTGTTGAGCGTTAAGCAATTCCTGTCTTAACGCGTCCATCACAAATTGACGATTTGGCAAACGGGTTAAGTTGTCGTAATTAGCTAAACGCATCATGGTGCTTTGCTGATCACGTAAGGTTTCGTTCTGTGCTTGGTTTAATGACCACTCAGTTTCAATGGTACTTAAAAACTGGTTAATGTGGGCCGCCATATGATTGACTTCTTTACTGCTCTTTTCACTAAAGCGCATTGAGTAGTCTTTAGTTTCATTCACCTTCATCGTGAACATCGACAAATGATAAAAAGGGCGTAGTGTTCTTTGCATCAATACCAAACCTATTCCGCAAACGGCCAATAGGATCAGCAACAACAAAGGTATTAGGCGTACCAACAAGTCGGCGTAGCTCTGCGCTAACGGAGCACTGACATCAGCTAGAATTAATAAATAACCAATTGGGAAGGCCGCATCGCCGACACGGTCGAAGCTCAATAGAATGCCATCTTGCTCAACCACGGTATGGTGTTGTTTTTTAGGGTCGATACGGTTCAGTATTTTCCCAAAATCTTCTTTCGGTTTGGCGGCTCTGCCCTCAAGAGTAATAACAGGGTTGTAGTCTTTGTCGAATACTCGAACGTAGATAACATGCTGATAAGGCGCTAATTTACGTCCAACCGTTTGTAGCTTGTAACGGTCAAGTTCTTGCTCTTCTAAAATGGGGGCTAAATCAATACTCAGTGTGCGGTTGAGTGCAAATAAATGAGATTGCTGTGTTTTTTTAAACAGTGATTCATGCTGATACGCCCCCAACCACAACACCAAAATGGTGGTGATAAGGGCGGTTCCCACGATAAGGCTAGAAAGGGGAGTTTTAATACTGCGCGCCACGAAAAACTAATACCGTTAGACGTCGAGATATTGCTAGATACCTCAAACGATTAAGAATTTATCCGTACTATACCGTGAATCAATGAAAATTTGATGATAATTCACATCGGACTAGCTATAAAATTCTTGGCGCCTAGTTGTTAACGTGTCTTGGCTGAGAGTTTTGCCTGTATAAAATGAGAATGGGAAACATACAATAAATCAGCAATTTTTCTGATCAAGTGCTCTTCAATGGGGTCGAGCGTGTCATCAGCGTAAGCCAATTCCCACAATGATTGCACAATGGCAACTTTATCCTCGGCAGTACAGCGGTCGTTAATAATGCGCGTAAACTGCACTAAGTCTACAGCGTGTTCTGATTTATTTAACCCGTCACTTTTCAACGCCTCTAAAGCGTCAGGCCCCAACGAAAAGCGCTTGGCTAGTATTTGATGATACATCGCCATTTCTCGCTCATCACTGCGGTTATCCGCCCGAATTATTTCACTCAATAATACCGCCGTTGCCAACTCGACCGTGTGCGACGGCTCACTTTCGGTCGTATCTTTAAACCATTCCAGCAGACTTTTGATCACACTCTGTCCCACATATTGCGTTTACCTTAGGCAGTAAATAAGGGCAATGAGAGAAAATTTCACCCTTTGCTCGTTGATTGCCCCTTAATTATCGTTTATCAGCAGTCTGCTTATTCGTAACTGGGGTTAATCCCAATTTTGATTTGCGTGGTTTTACCGCCATTTGAAAACGTTACTTCGTCACATAAATTTTGTAACAAGTCGATGCCTCGACCAAAATTATAATCGTCATTTTTAACAATCGAGGCGGGGTCGAACCCTTCACCCGAATCGGTCACAGCAATTGTCAATTGTTCGGTATTGGGGTTATAAGAGGCGTCGACAATAATCTCGCCAGAAGTGAGGTTTTGTAACCCTTGTTCTCTATGCATGTAATAGTGAATAAAGCCGTCATCGGTTTGTTTTAAACTCGAATCAAGCTTCAACAAACCATGTTCCAAGGCGTTATTAAACATTTCGGTTACTATGGTAAACAACTCCGCGCGAATACGTTCAACCCCTTTTTGGCTGTTGAGCACATCGAGAATTTGTTCAATGGCGTTTTCACGTTTTAAAGTATCGCTATCGAGTGCAACAGAAATCTTAAACGGCAAAGAAATGGCCGCTTCATCATCTAGTAATTTGGGCAATGGCCGACAGTCATACATCACCAAGCTAATATCGTCATGTGCGGGCCTGCCATTTAAAACCGCCAGCGCACGGTCGTACATAGTCGCAGTATTGATATTCGGCAGCGAGGCAAACCATTCCTCTACACCACTCTCTTCCAACATGTCACCGTTTTCGTCAGCCAACTCCATCAAACCGTCGGTATACGCGAAAAGCCGGTCACCTTCGTCGGCGGTATATACTTCACAGATATTTTCAAAATCTCGGTCGTCTAAAATACCCAGCGCCATATGCTGAGAAACAAAGCGATAGCGAAGCTGCCCTGCTGGGCTGCTAATTATCACAGCAGGCATTCCGCCATTCCACACAGTAAATCGTGTGCCTGAGGCGTCTATTTCAACAATGGCTGCCACAAAAAACATTTCAGTAGGTAACAGGCTCAGTAATTCGCGATTAAGCTCTATGGCAATCTCTCCTACCGATACGCCCTTGCGCGCCATGTGTGTAAATGTTTGCGTTACCGGCAATGCTCCTATTGCCGACGCTAACCCGTGCCCAGTAAAGTCACCCAAAATAAAATAACAGCCTCCAGATGGGCTGGCTTCACATAAAAATAAATCACCGTTAAAGTCTGATGCTGGGCTTAAGTGCACATCGAATAGCTTTTCTACGTCTTTGTTACTGACAATGGCATTGGCAAAAATATGCTCAACAATGCTGTGTTCACGCGCTACGGCCTGTTGGTAAAACAGCAACTCACTGTTTTGCTGTTGTATGCGTTTACTTAACTCCCGGGTGCGATTATGAGCGGTGATTTTTGCTGCCAGAATAACGCGGTCATAAGGTTTACTCACAAAGTCGTCGCCCCCCACATCTAAACACCTTGCCAGACTCTCTTTGTCGTCAAGTGAGGTGATAAAAATGATGGGCAAATAACACTCTGAATCCAGCGATTTTAACTTGGGCGCAACCTCATACCCGGTTAACCCCGGCATGATCACGTCTAACAACACAAGGTCAGGTGGAGAGGCTTGGGCAATAGCGAGGGCTTCTTCACCACTTTGAGCCTCTAAACAATCGGTAAAGCCCTGCTCTTCAAGCATGTGCCTGAGTAGAAAACGATTAATCGATTCATCATCAACGATCAAAATTCGCATAGCTTGCTCTTTTCTTATTGAGAATAGCGAATAAACGTATCTTTAACTGATGTCGAACTTTTTGTCGAATCGAGAAATTTTTAAGATACGGGCAACCTGTGGCCGACAGTGGGTAATACGGTAAGATTGAATACGTGTGCCAAGGTTTTTTTGCATATTGAGCAACATGCCAAGCGCAGAGCTATCCATATAATCGGTGAGTGCAAGGTCGACCTCAACGGTATCAATGTGGTCATCGAGCCCAGCGTATGCATCACGAAAATCCTGAACTTTGCTAAAGTCGAATTTCTCTCCCACCTTGATAACCAGCATACGACCACCGTTAAGTACATTTGTTTGTATATCCATTTAAAGCTCCAAATGACCGCTATTCAAAATTAACGTTTTAATAAGCTTCAGTATTAAACCGCTAAGATGTGCAGTATTTACTATAATTTGTCATACTTGCTGTTATTACATTGTAGATTAGGCACTCATAAAAGTGCTATTAATTCATAAATTTTCCTACAGAAATAACAATTAGAGAGAGCACATGCAAAATACGCGGCTAGTGTATAGCACAGATGGCGGCCGAATTTCAGAGCAAAAATCGGCGCCAGAAAAGTCGACAAGTAAAGATGGTATTGTAAGAATCCATCGAGAAACCAAAGGACGCAAAGGCAAAGGGGTGTCTATTGTTCACGGTCTTGACTTGGACGCAGCTGAATTAAAAAAGCTATGTACCGAGCTTAAGAAAAAATGCGGTTGCGGCGGCGCAGTAAAAGCGGGCCAAATCGAAGTACAAACAGATGACAGAGAAAAGCTACAGTCACTGTTAGTGCAGAAGGGATTCTCAGTAAAATTAGCTGGCGGCTAAGTAATCACTAGCCCTATATTATCCTGAAAACGAGTATTGTCATGGAAAAACTATCGATATCCGATCTCAACATTGTGTTAGTTGAGCCCTCAGATACACAACGAAAGATTATTACTACCTTACTGCTTAAGGAAAATGTCAAAGAAATCGACCCTGTAAGTACCGTAGGTGAAGCAAAAGCCGCGTTAATGTCACATGGTGCAGACCTGGTGGTGAGCGCGATGTATTTTGAAGATGGAACCGCTCTGGATCTAATTCGCCTGATCAAAGAAAACCCAGAATTTGCAGGAATCCCCTTTATGCTGGTTTCAAGCGAAAACCGCATTAGCAAGTTAGAAGAATTCAAACAAGCTGGGGTTTCGGCCATTCTGCCTAAGCCATTTGAACCGATTCACTTGTCTCGTGCATTGAACGCCAGCTTAGACTTACTGAACACTGACGAATTGCATCTGGATTTATTCGATGTACAAGAAGTTCGTGTACTGCTTGTAGATGACAGCCGACTAGCGCGCAACCACATTCGCCGCGTATTGGAAGGCATGGGCCTAAAACGCATCAAAGAAGCTGAAAATGGTGCAATGGCGCTGACTTTGATTAAGGACGAACCCTTCGATTTGGTTGTGACCGACTACAACATGCCCGAGATGGACGGTCGTGAACTTTCTGAATTTATTCGCTTTAATCCAGAAACCGCGCATATTCCTATCATTATGGTGACATCAGAATCTGCTGATAGTGCTCATATGACCAATATCCAACAAACGGGTGTAAATGCATTGTGCGACAAGCCATTCGAACCCAATGAGGTCCGCGCTATGCTTGTGGCCCTGTTGAGTGAATAGTGGCAACTAGCACAACCTACAAATTAAGTATAGATAGCGAGATTTAATCACGCCGCGGCCCTGTAAAAACTGGTTGACAGGGCTGGCGTGGTTGAATAAAGTCTGTGCTATGAAATTGAAAGAACATCAACACACAGCTGCACACTTTTTCTTCTTTTTTACCTTGTCGTAAGGGGGGATGTGCCGTGTGTATAAACCTCCCATCGCGGAGGTTTTTTTTTGCCTACTCAAAGAGAGACCAGAATGTCAGAGCCTGAATTAGATGCAATTAGAGAACGGATCACCGCACTAGACAGCGAGCTCATTAAACTCCTCGCTGAACGTCGCGGGCTGACCAATGCCGTTGCCGAAACCAAAATCAAGCACCACATTCCGGTGCGCGATCAAAAACGCGAAGAGCAACTGCTGATCCGATTGATTAAAAACGGTCAAGAGGTTGGGCTCGACCCTCACTACGTGACACAAGTGTTTCACGTAATTATCGAAGATTCTGTTCTCAATCAACAAGCCATGCTTGCTGAACGCGCCAACCCAGGTAGCGCCCTGCCGCTGAATCGTGTGGCATTTTTGGGTGACAAAGGGTCTTACAGTTACTTAGCAACACAAAAATACTTCTCTCGCCGCCCAGGAGAACTGCTCGAAATTGGCTGTCAGAGTTTCAGTGAAATTGTGCAAAAAGTTGAAAACAGCGAAGCCGATTACGCGGTGCTCCCTATCGAGAATACAACCTCGGGCAGCATCAATGAAGTATACGACCAATTACAACACACTCAATTGAGTATAATTGGTGAACTCACTCACCCAATTCGTCATACCCTATTGGTGGCCAAAGACACCAATATCGCAAATTTAAAAACTGTATATGCTCACCCTCAAGTGTTCGCACAATGCAGCCATTTTCTTGCGGAACTGGGGAATATCGAAGTAAAAACCTGCGACAGCACATCGTCAGCCATGTTAACGGTAAGCGAATTGGGCCGTGATGACGCAGCCGCTATCGGCAGCGAAGCCGGTGGTAACCTGTACGGCTTAATGGCAATTAAGTCGAATTTAGCCAATCAAAAAGAAAACCACAGCCGCTTTATCGTCGTCGCGCGCAATCCCGTTATTGTGCCATTACAGGTACCGGCAAAAACAACTTTTGTCATGTCGACGGTACAAAAAGCAGGGTCTTTGGTAGAAGCGCTATTGGTGTTGCGTGAAAATAATATCAATATGACAAAACTAGAATCTCGCCCTATTCCCGGCAACCCCTGGGAAGAGATGTTTTATATAGACGTAGACGGTAATTTACAAGACGGCCCTATGCAGAATGCGGTAGAGTCGTTGAAGAAAATGACGCGTTACTTAAAAGTACTCGGTTGCTACCCAAGCGAAGAAATTAGCCCGACGAAAGTCGCTGCCGCAACGGCAATCACAGACAAATAAGCCCTATACCTAAAGAAAAGCCCTGATAAATCAGGGCTTTTTTAATTTAAGTAACGTTAATTACTTGCGTAACATTTGATCATCATCGGCTTTAAGCAGTAGTTTCTTACTGTCAACCAAACATGTCTTGGCGTAATCTCCGAACCACTCACCAATTTCATCAAATTGTGAAATGAAGGCGTTTTTATCGCCTTTTTCAAGTAGATCCAGCGCGTCGCCAAAACGACGATGAAACCGACGTAACAAGGCAAAGTTTTTCGGATTGTTGAAAATAATGTCGGCATACAAACGAGGAGCTTGGGCAAACAAACGCCCCACCATCGCCAATTCTAACCGGTAAATAGGCGAGCTGAACAAAGTAAGCTGCTCTAAGTCTGGGTCTTCTCCGGCCAAATGCGCGCCATAGACAAAGGTGTTAAAGTGGCGCATAACCTGAATAAATGCCATGGCCTCATCATGCTCTTGAGCCGAGCTATGATAGATAGTCGCGCCCCATGTTGCCATTTGCTCAACAAGCCACTGATACGCGTTCGGTTCACGCCCTTCACATACCACTACCACTTGTTTGATCATGCCCGGTGCATCTGGCCCAAACATTGGGTGTAACCCTACAACCGGCCCTTTGTGAATCGCCATCATCGCCTCTAGCGGTTTCACTTTAATACTAGTGATATCGGCCAATACACAATGAGCAGGCAAGCGATTGAGCTTGCTAATAACGCCCTCGGTAAGATTAATCGGTACAGAAACCAGCACTAAGCCAGCGTGGGCAAACACCTCATCGGCGGTTTCCCAATCATCTTTTTCAATTATGTTGACGGTATAGCCACTGCGCTCGAACAAACTTACAAAAACACGGCCCAGTGCACCTGCTCCACCAATAATCACAACGTTACCTACGTCGGGATTACTGCAACGATATTGGTTATTCTGCGTGTGATAGGAATCTCGCATAATACGGCGCAATAGGTCTTCCACTAAGCTTTCAGACACGCCGGCTTCTGCCGCTTGTTGTTTGCGTTTCGACAGTAATTCAGCTTCACGCTCAGGCACATAGATTGGCATGCCCGTTTGAGATTTAATCTGACCGACTTGTTTGGTCAATGCGGTTCGCTTTTTTAAAAGTTCGACGAGTTGTGAGTCCAACTCGTCGATACCTTCGCGCAGCTGCGATAACTGCTGAGAAAAATCAGACATTAATTTGTTCCGAGACCTTTATGCGACAAATTCACGCTTATTTTGTCTCAATGGCAATACAGTAATCAACTTCTCTCTGGTTTGCGCGATTAAATCTTCTGTGGTTTTCCAGTCAATACAGCCATCGGTGATCGATATGCCGTATTCCAAGTCAGCAAAGGCCACGCCGTCAGACTTTTGATTACCAGCATTCAAATGGCTTTCTAACATCACACCAATAATAGACTGGTTACCTTCGAGAATTTGATTCACCACGTTCTGACAAACCAAGGGTTGGCGACGATAATCTTTTGCCGAGTTTGCGTGGCTGCAGTCAACAACCAAACCGGCACTTAAATTCGCCGCTTGCAACTCTTCTTCGCATTCAGATACGCAAACTGAGTCATAATTTGGCTGTTTACCACCACGTAAAATAATATGGCCGTCGGGGTTACCTTGAGTTTGAATAATACTCACTTGGCCTTGTTTATTAATTCCCATAAAGCTATGACCAGATGCCGCAGATTTTAACGCGTTAATGGCAATACCTAAGCTGCCGTCGGTGCCATTTTTAAAGCCGACAGGCATCGACAAGCCACTGGCCATTTCACGGTGTGTTTGCGACTCTGATGTACGCGCCCCAATCGCACTCCAGCTAAACAGCTCGGCAAGGTATTGCGGGCTGATAGGATCAAGTGCCTCGGTAGCAACAGGTAGTTCAAGTTCAGCAAGCCAAATCAACAGCTCTCGCGCTTTGCGTAAACCCGCTTCGATATCAAAAGTATCGTTAATATGTGGGTCGTTAATCAGGCCCTTCCAGCCTGTAGTTGTGCGCGGTTTTTCAAAATACACGCGCATAACGATAAACAGGGTATCTTTGCACTGTTCATGCAGCTCTTTTAGGCGCAATGCATATTCTTTGGCCGCTTCAATGTCGTGAATGGAACAAGGGCCGCAGATCACCAATAGGCGATGGTCTTTGCGATGAATAATGTCAGAAATGATATCTCGCGACTGCGCAATAACATTTAGGGCATGCTCTGAAACGGGCAACTCATTCGCCAGCTCTTCAGGTGTCACCAGTACTTCTTCAGCACTGACATGACGATTATTTAGGGTGTCCTTTAACATGTTTCTCTCTCTGTTTAACACTGCGAAAAGGTCGCGAAAACTATAAACGAATAATGAGAGTTTTTGATTCTCGGCCAAGCTGTAAAGTTTAGCTTACATCACGTTATTTTTATTATTCTCACTCTGCGTTGACTTTTTAACAAGTTTTGATATGCGAAGCAAGCAAAAACCCACATAACTAAACAAAAGTACGATAAAGTCCAATGGCTGCTAACCACAGTGTGAAATAACTTGTTACAACTCAATGCGATATGACTCATTAATACAGCGCTAGGTAACCTAACCGTCTGTTGTAAATCGTATTTCTCTAGACTAAAGTAACCTTCAATAACAAAAATAATACACATTATCTATTTGTGAGAAAGGATTCATGCTCGAACTCAATCATATCCGAAAGTGTTTTTCTAACGGTGATGAGACCGTCGTCGCCCTCAATGACGTATCACTATCTATTAAAGCTAATGAATTCATTGCATTTATGGGAAGTTCAGGCTCGGGCAAGTCTACTCTCATGAACATTCTAGGTTGCTTAGACACCCCCAATGCTGGTGAATACGTGTTAAACAATCAGAACGTAGCCTCAATGACAGATGAAGCTCTGTCAAAAGTACGCAATGAACATATTGGTTTTGTTTTTCAAACCTTTCATCTGCTACCCAAACTCGATGCTATCGGCAACGTTAAATTGCCATTGCGCTACACCCAAATCAGCGATCACGATGCAGACCAGCGCGCCATTGAAATGCTAGACAAAGTGGGCCTATCGCACCGACTTTATCACCGCCCTTTTGAAATGTCGGGAGGCCAGCGCCAGCGCGTTGCCATCGCCCGAGCACTGGTAAACAAACCTTCAGTGATCCTCGCCGATGAACCCACAGGTAACCTCGACAGCAAAACATCTGATGAAATCATGCAGCTATTAACCGAGTTACATCAGCAGGGGCAAACTATTGTGATGGTCACTCACGAAGAAAATATCGCTGAGTACGCCCAACGGGTAATCACGATGAAAGACGGTGAAATTGTCAACGAGGTGCATAAACACGCATGAAAATTCGACCTTTATCACATTTAATTACACTCACTACGACCTTGTTGATGAGTGCGAGTGCGTTCGCAAACAGCCCGTTATTAATTACCGGTAAAATTGCCTCGTCAAAGATCCAATATGTTACTGCCCCCAAAACCGACCGCTTTCAAATTCAAATTCAATGGATGGCCGACGAAGGTACAATGGTGGATAAAGGCGAATTAATTGCCGTTTTTGATTCAGGTAGTACAGACAGCCAACTCGAACAAAATGAAGAAAACCTGCAAACTCAGACGCTGGAGTTAGAGTCTCAAACCATAGAATTAGACCAAGCTGTGCTCGAAGCAGAAGGTGCGCTCACCGTCGCCGAACTAGAAGTGAAAAAAGCCCGTATTGAAGCTGAAATTCAAAGTGACGATATTAGCGAATACGACAAAGGTGAATATCAAATTGTACTTGAGCGCGCTTTAGTCGACCGATTTAAAGCCGAACAAGCCTTAAAAAAAGCAAAAGAAAACCGTACCAATACCTTAGAAAAACTCAAAATTGAAATTATCAAAATAGAAGACAACATCACTTACTATAAAAACTTGCTCTCTGTACTGCAGGTCAAAGCCCAGTTTGCGGGGATGATTTCTCATATGTATCACCCGTGGGAAGGCGAAAAAATTACCGCAGGGTCTACGTTACAAGTCGCCATGAAAGCTATGGCCGTGCAAGACACAAAAGCTTACGCAATCGAAGCGTGGATTCACGAAGTTGACGCTGTTCGCATTCACAAAGGGCAAACGGCAAACATTACGCTCGACGCCTACCCTGGTAGTCATTACCAAGCCAAAGTCACACGAATTGCTTCTCAGCCAGAGAGCAAAAACAATTGGGGAAGCGGGTCGTATTTCCCTATTCAACTTAGCTTTGTTTCACCTCCACAAGAAAAGTTATTGCCGGGAATGAGTACTCGCATTGAGTTAACAGACGACATGGAGGTTAGCCGTCATGAAAATTAAGCACCCCCTTTCTGCACTGTGGTTCGGCACAAGCGTGCTTTTCCTGTCGGGCTGTGGCGAGCCTCCACAAGCGACTACGAATACAGAAATAACACAAGCCCCGTTAACGGCTAGCGGTGAAGTAGTAAGCTTAAATTCCGCCAGTATTTCGCCTCCTTCCATTCGCAGTATGTGGCAGATGAAAATTCAGTTTATGGCTCCAGAAAACAGCATGGTAAAAGAAGGCGACGTGCTACTTAAATTTGATGGCCAAGACCTTCGTACCAAAGCCATCGAACAAAAAAGCCAACTTGATGCCGCGGTGAAAACCCGTGAACAAACCCAGTTGGAAAACGAAGCGCAACGAGAAGAGCTTAAATTAGCCTTAGCTGAAGCCGAAATGAACTTTGATAAAGCAAAGCGCTTAGTTGAAATTACCGACGCGGCCACCAAGGAAGTGGAACGCAAAAAGCAGCGTATCGACTACGAAATTGCCAAAGAAAACTTAGCGCTTGCGCAGAAAAAATACGAGCAATTCAACACCTCTATTGAGGTAAAAGACAAAGTGTCATTGAGCAAAATACAACGCTACGAGTCGTTATTACGTGAAACCCAAACCAGTATAAAAAAACTGACTGTTACCGCCCCTAAATCAGGTTTAGTCATGTACAAAGCTGATCGAGGTGGAGAAAAAGTGGCCATCGGCGACACTGTGTGGATGGGGCGCACTGTATTAACGCTACCGTCATTGGATAAATTAGCTATTAAAGCGGAATTCGATGAGCCAGACACCGCAAGACTCAAGATTGGCGCAGAAGTAAAAATTACGCTTGAAGCCTATCCTGAACTGCCTTTCAGAGGAAAAATCATGTCGTTGGGAGAAGCCTATTCAGAAAAGTCGAGTTCGAACCTCTCTATTGTATTCGACGCACAGATTTCTATGGACAACGCCAACCTAGACATTACCCGCCCTGGTATGAAAGCCAAAATTGAAGTCTTGGAGGAAGCATAATGAATATACGAACTCCCCATCTACTCTCTGCTTTTTCCATGGTTTTGCTATTTGGTTGTGGTGACAATACGCTGCAATCATCTATTCCCACTTACACAGTTTCTGAACAGGCGTTTACTGTGGCAATTCCTGTAGAGGGAGAAATAGAAGCCTCTAAAGCCGAAGTTATCAGCGCTCCAGGTCAGCGCCCCATGACCATTGCGTGGTTGGAAGACGAGTACACTCAAGTGTCTGCTGGGCAAGTGGTTGCCCAATTCGACGGTGAACAACTAGGGCTGGATTTGCGCAAAGAAGAATTAGAGCTCTTGCTGCTACAACAAGATTTGCACTTAAAACAACTCTCTCGCGAACAGGATGAGCTGGACGTAAAAGAGGACAAAGCCCTCGTCAGCAAAGAGTTTCAATTTGCCGATACCTATGCCATTGATGACGTACGTCTGTATTCTCGTTTGGAAATCATCGAGAAAATGCAAAACAAAGATTACTTATCGGCTAAAGACGACTATCTCGACTGGAAAAAAGACAGTGTCACCGATCAAAGTGACAGTGCCATTAGCGTGTTGAATATTAAGAAAAAAGGCAGTGAAGCAAAATACGAGCAAATCAACTCTGCATTAAACGCCTTAGAAGTACGCGCTCCCTATGATGGCATGTTGGTGTACGAAAAGAACTGGCGCGGAGAAAAACCAGCGGTAGGGCAAGTGATTTTCCCCGGCAATGCGATTGCCAAAATACCCAACTTACACGAAATGAAAGTCAGTGGTTACGTGCTCGATAAAAACGCTGTGGGCATAGCACCGGGTATGACAGCAGACATCACGCTGGACGCATTTCCTGACAAACATTTTACAGGGAAGGTACTCACCATGGCGGCGTTTTCACGCACCATTAGACGCGGTGATCCCACCAAGTATTTTGAGGTAACGTTGTCTTTAGATGACAGTGATACCACCTACTTTTCACCCGGTAGAAAGGCATCAGCGATCATCGCAGGTTCGTTAGACAAACAAGCACTACTGGTCCCCACTCAGGCAATTTATAACGAAGACGGGCAAAATTTTGTCTACGTACAATCGGGCTTGAGTTTTAACAAAACCGCTATCACGGTAAACAAGCGCAATTTGAACTTTGTGGAAATCACCGACGGGCTTGAAGCCGGTGACCGTGTTGCCCTGTCTTACACGGAGCTACTGTAATGATGACGGAACTTAAAGACATTAAATTTAAACTCTTGGTCGCCGATGCCGCCAAAGAGTTATTGGCACAAAAGCTGCGCACACTTCTCACATTACTGGGTATGATTTTTGGCGTAGGTGCCGTAATTGCCATGTTGAATATTGGCGAAGGTGCACAGCGTGAAGCGTTAAAAATGATCGATTCGATGGGGCTACAAAACCTCATCATAGAAGGCAAAAGCTACACCCGAGAAGAGCTGAGAGAAATTCGCAAAGACTCTCAAGGCCTCACCATGGGTGATGTACATGCCGCAATGGAAACCTTGCCATTTGTTTACGATTACAGCGTAGAAAAAAAGATAAAACTGTTTTCTCTTTATAGTGATCACGCCAAGTCAGAATCGACGGCCGTTGGTGTAAACGAACGCTACTTTAACCTTGCCAACTTAAAGCCCGCGTTGGGTCGCGTACTCACCGCAGACGACATCGCTCGTGTTGCCCAAGTAGCAGTATTAGGCAAAGATGCCGCAGCCAGTTTATTTCCGGCAATCGCGAATCCGGTTGGTGAGTTTGTGAAGGTCAATCACGCTTGGTTTCAAGTTGTCGGTGTACTGGACGCCCCTGCCCTCAATAAAGACAACTTCCAAGGCGTACAATTAGGCGGCGATAGAAACCAAGTATTTATTCCCATATCAACCAGTAAGAAGAAGCTGGGAGACGAAACCTTAGCCAGTGAACTAGATGTCATCAAACTTGCTGTGGAAAAATCTTATAATCCAGCTATTGCGGCAAAAGCGGTAACCCAACTGCTCAATTACCGTCATGGCGAAATGGATGACTATTCC
Source organism: Alteromonas sp. ABE4_545 (assembly GCF_056161325.1). NCBI lineage: Bacteria > Pseudomonadati > Pseudomonadota > Gammaproteobacteria > Alteromonadales > Alteromonadaceae > Alteromonas > Alteromonas sp. ABE4_545. The sequence continues at coordinate 51,484 of NZ_JBSWYY010000016.1, read as the reverse complement.
ATTGTAGTGCCCGTTGAATTACTTGCTCAGCATGAAAACACCCAAAAAATATTCAACATGGTAATGGCCTGCGTTGCAGGAATATCGCTGCTAGTGGGCGGTATTGGGATCATGAATATCATGCTGGCTAACGTATTGGAGCGCACCAAAGAAATAGGCCTACTCAGAGCCGTCGGCGCAACACAGCAAGATATTAAATTTCAGTTTATTGCCGAAAGCTTTGTAATATCAATTGTCGGTGGCGTCATTGGCGTAGTGTTTGGTTTGGTGCTGTCGGAAGTCATTGGCTTTTATTCTGACTGGGCAGTCAGTTGGTCACTCACTGCGATTATATTATCACTCTCTATTTGTATGGTTGTGGGGGTGTCATTTGGTGTTTTCCCCGCGATTAAAGCGTCAAAACTCAACCCTATCGAGGCCTTACATTCAGATTAAAATCGCGCTTTGTACGTTAAAGCTGCGTAGATACTTACCCCCTAGGTTAGGTATACTGCGCAGCAATGTACTGTAGCGGTAGCGATCAGCCTTGAACAAAACAACCAAGAAACTAGAAACCAACTTAGTTAAAGCCCTCACCATTGCCTGCGATGAATTCAAGCGGTGGGATATCGGGTTTGATTGGCTTACCCACACTGCTCGCTTTAACCTGTTCCCCGGAAGCTTAATGGTCACGTTAGTCTTTCTCACTGAACAAGAGCAAGCCGCAGTGTTGGAAAGTGGGCTCGATAAAAAAATGCGTACTATCATCCAAACTCAGCTGTTAAAAGCAGGAATTAAAGTAAAAGATATTCGCCGCCATGTTCGACTCGACAATGAAGAAATCTGTGCGGAAAAAGACGGCGGTAATTGGCAAGCTCGTCTTGCTCGGTACAGTGTGTAGCCGCTTATTTCCCTGATTTTTGGCTTTATTAATTCAAGGCATAGACAGTGAAGAGAACAATAATAAGTACAGTCGCAATCGGTGCTATTGCATGTATAACTAGCTACTTTTGGCAGCCTAAAAATGACCCAGCCCTAAACTCTGCAGAGGTTGCCTCAACAACTGAGACACTTCACAAGTACACGGAAGAAAAGCTACCAGTAACTCTTTCAAATCAAACAACACCCAATAATGAGCAAAATTCATCGGTACTTGCGACAGAACTCGTTGACGTTGAAAGGCCCCACTGGAAGCTTTCACCGCCCTTACAATCGCATTTAGGCGCGTTGATCACCCAAGCGAACAGTGGAGACAGAGATGCGGCGTATTTGGTCGCGATGAACTTGCGCTATTGCTACTACGCTCCGGAATCACTTGAACAATTTGAACAGCAATTGGAGGTGGACTTCGAAGCTAATGCTGATCCCCGTCATATCGACAATATGACCGCACGTTTTGAGTATTGTGATGGTACAACTAAAGTTTTACGGCAATCTTTTATCAGCTATCTGAATTTCGCTGCTCAGGGCGGTCTGGTATCGGCTCAAGAAGTATTGGGGAAGATGACACCTGCTTTGTATATGGAGTCACAAGGGTTTGGTCAGCTTGAACGTGAGCAATTTATTACTAAGCGGGAACAATTTATACAACAACAAATCGGCTATCTTACACTGGCTTCACAAGCTGGAAGCTTACGGGCTCTCACTCAACTAGCGAATATGTATCACTCGCAAAATTATGGCAAAGATGGTTATACCAAGGCGTATGCCATTAACGACGTCATACTGGCTTTAACCGACGATAACAGCTTGTATAACCGCTACCGTTTTTTTCAAGACAGGCTTTACCCCCAACTTTCTGTGGACGAAATTGCCACTGCCAATGTGATGACCGAAGAATGGTTAACGGCGATACGCCAACACGGCACCATTTATTCACTGTAAACAGAACCTCTCGTGACCACCGTATTGTCTGGAACCCGGCTACCAGCAATCACATTAACACCGGGTAATATGGTTACATTGTTGCCCAATATGGTATTTGTGCCTATTGTGATGGGGTTGGCAATTTGTAGCCCTGAAATTCTGTCACTGGCGGAGACTGGATGAGTGACTGCTGCGAACACGACATTGTCGCCCACTACTACATTCGCGCTTAGCACGATCAGCGCGCCGTCCAGCATCACCACATTATCACCCAACCTCACATTGTCATCAGCGGTAATGTTAACGCCGTAGTCACAGAAAAAATGCGCACCAATTCGCATCCCCCTTGCATGAGGTAACAGCTGAGCCTGAATTTTAGCCACTTGGTTTTTATCTTTTGCATGCTGTAACCGAAAACACAACGATTTAGCCCACGCTCGGGCATTTACCAACGCTTTGTCATGGGTGAAATAAGGGTCGCCACTGCGCATTTTGACAAATTCTGGATGGTCTGGGGGGCAAGGCTGCATAAAACGGAAGATAGAAGCAAATGTTTCGTTAGTGTACCGAATAAAACAGCGAATTTCGCCACAATCTTCTGACAGTGGCGAATCTATCTACTCGCTTATTAGTGACGCACGTACTTGTTAATGTAAGGCGTAAGCGCCTTGGCCCATATTTCATAGCCTTTGGCTTTAGGGTGAAGTAAATCAGGCATGATTTCTTCACTCAAAGTCCCTGAAGAGTCTAAGAAACCATCGCCAATATCAGCGTACATAATGCCTTTTTCTTCGGCCAGAGCTTTCAACAAAACGTTTGCCGCATTGTTGTTTTTCCGTAATGCATCGTCAGGTGACGCGCTGCGCGGGAAGATCCCCAGCAGCAACACTGGCGACTCAGGGATTTGCTGCTCTAGCCTGTCTAGAATAGCGGCAACACCATCGCGTATCGCCTCAGGAGTGTCCAAACGATGGCCGGTATTGTTAGTGCCAATCATCATCACAGTAAGCTTGGGTGTTACCTTGCCTAGCGTGCCATGGTCAAGACGCCACAACACATTCTCGGTACGGTCACCACCAAACCCCAAATTTAAGGTATCAATGTCACCAAAGTGTTTTTCCCACACGGCCTGCCCATCAGATTCCCAACCATGAGTAATTGAATCACCAATCATCACCAGTTCAGCCGTACCTTGTTGGGCTTGTGTTACTTTTTCTTTGTGACGGGGTAACCACCAAGACTCAGACCAATACTCATTCAATGTTGCAGGCGTGACCGACAAATTAGTTGGGCAAGAGACAGTCGCTTGCACATTGTTTGCTATCGACACATTCGCCACCGCAAGTTGCCCCTCACCGCCAGTTCTCAAAGTAAAGGCTCGTTGTATTTTGGAAGGGTCAGACTGGTTCTCAACCAAGCACGACAACGGAATTGCGATAGATTGCCAACCTTTGCCTTCCTGCTCTATGGCCCAATCACGTAAATTAACCCCCTGCCGACAATTGATGCTGCAGTCGGTTAACACTGTTAATGTGCCTTTTTTCATACTGTCGATACGCAGGTCCATCGACAATACCCCATGGCTCATATAAGGCGTGAAGTCGATAGTGCCGCCAGCAATATACAACCCAGACAACCAGCTATCTTTGAACGAGAGTTTTAAGGCATCTTCCTGAACGTCTTTGTCGGTGGTTTCCAAGGTCACGCTACCATCAGGCAATTGGGCAAAAGCGCCACTTAAAATTTGGTTGCGTTCGGCGTTATTGATAAACACATTAAACGGTTGTAATGGGCGACCACTGTACAAGCTGAGTGCTTGTTGTGATGGGTCGAGTAGCCCTTCTACGTCTTCATTTAACTGAGGCAAATTAGTGTTGCTACTGTAATCTAACCCATAGTTGTATGGGAATAATGGCGAATAATCGTCATCTCCCCAATTAAGCGCATCTTGTAATGGTGTTGCGGGCCATGAGAACGCCAAACGACCACGAAAGTCATAACGCGCTTCACCGGTAATATCGCCTATCAGCACATCGGCAATACCCGCGCCCTCACTACCGGGCAACCACGCTGCCACAAAAGCATCTGCGGCGTTGATGTAAGGCGTTACCCACAATGGACGCCCCGACAGGAAAACCGCAACAACAGGAATATTTTGTGCTTTTAAGCGCTCCATAAGCGCTAGTGTGACTGTGTTGCCGGGGGAGTATTCTAAGGTGTTAATGTCGCCTTGTCCTTCGGCGTAAGGGTCTTCTCCGAATACCACGATCGCCACATCGGGCTGTGCCGAAAACTCACCGTTTTGAGAGACTTCTACCGTACCACCAGCAGAAGTCACTGCCGCTCTCAACCCTTCTGCAATACTCGTGGCCCCTGTATAGTCGTCTGTTTGAGTACCTGTGCCTTGCCAAGTCACAGTCCAGCCGCCACTTTGCTTGGCTAAGTTGTCTGCACCGTCACCCGTCACTAAAATTCGCGCATTGGCGGCGATAGGTAAGACTTGCTGATTGTTTTTCAATAACACCAAAGATTCACGCACGGCCTGACGAGCAACTTGTCGATGAGCGTCACTACCCACCACTTCATTTTTGCCCCCTAAGGCGCGATCTAACGGCCCTTTGCCCTCAAACATGCCCATGCGCTTTTTGACCAACAAGATACGAGTTACAGCCTGATCTAATCGCGCTAAGCTGATATCTCCCGCATTCACTTGCTCTAACACTTTGTCATACATGCTACGCCAATCGTAGGGCACCATGTACATGTCTAATCCGGCATTAAACGATGCGGGGCAACTATCATTTGTGCAACCGGGTAACTGACCATGGCCGTTCCAATCGCCCACCAAAAAACCGTTAAAGTTGAGGTGATGACGCAATACTTCATCAAGTAAGTATTTATTGCCGTGCATTTTGTCGCCATTCCACGCAGAAAAGCTCGACATAACGGTCATAGCACCGGCGTCTAAACTGGCAAAATAGCCCGGTGCATGAAAGCGAATAAGGTCGGCTTCGGACATCACCGCATTGCCCTGATCGTCGCCACCTTGCGTTCCACCATCAGCAATAAAATGCTTCACCGACGCCATTACGTGAGTATCATCTAAAAACTCTGCGCTGCCTATTTTGCCTTGCATCCCTTCAACAAGGGGGGCTGCCAGCGCAGCCACGCGCGCGGGCACTTCTGAGTAAGACTCATACGTTCTGCCCCAGCGGTCGTTGCGCGCCACCGCTACCGTTGGCGCAAATACCCAATCTATGCCGCTAGCACGGACTTCTCGGGCAGTAATCTCGCCGATCTTTTCCATCAAGTCAGGGTTGTTTGCCGCACCCAGACCAATATTGTGGGGAAAGATAGTCGCACCTTGTAGGTTTCCATGCCCATGTACCGCGTCGGTCCCCCAAATAACTGGGATCGCCACGCCAGATTCACTCGACGCCGTGGCCTCGTAGAAAGCTTGAGCGAAAGTTGCCCAATCTTTCGCTGTAGCCCCGTCTTGTCGATGAGGCACTGAGCCGCCGCCATTCAATATTGACCCAATGTGATACTGCTTCGCTTCCTGCGGGGTAATAGTTTGAATTTCGGCTTGTAGAATTTGCCCAACCTTTTGCTCTACACTCATGCGTGACAATACATCAGCAACAAATTGCTGCTCTTCATCGGTATACACAATTGGTGATTGTAAATCAGGCCACTTAGGCTGGGTTTCGGTGTGAGTTTCACGGCTGCTGCAAGCCATCAAAAGCGCCGTTGCAGCCATCGCAACACAACAACTAACCAGTGTTTTTTTCATAGCATTTTCCTTTCTAATCGGCGCGTACCCATGCAAGTACGCACCGTCACTATCGCCTTATAGTTGCACTGTGATAGGTTGTCCGCTGAATGTCACAGATGTGGCCCCTTCAACACTAAAGTCATCCGCACCATCTTGTTTGCCATCAATAATACGAATGCGGTATTCACGAGACTTAACCAGTTCTGGGAACTCACCTTCTCTCGCTGCAAATTCGACGGTTCTTGCGTCATCATTCCATGTAATGGACGTCACACTGAACTCCCCTTTTTCATAGTCATACGACTTACCGTCATCTTGATAAAGGCGATATTGCCCATCTTTACCGGCGTAAATAGTCAGCAAAATGGGAGCGTCGGGTTGCTCATAAACCGTTTGGATAGCCGCACTTGTGGGGATAATTGCCCCTGCACGAACGAATAACGGCATACGAGTCAGTGGTGCTGCTGCATCTATCGTTTGCCCACCTTGATGTTTCTCGCCAGTGTAGAAGTTGTACCAGGTTTCACCTTGTGGCAAATAAACATCGCGTGAAGTAGCGCCGGGTTCATAAACAGGGCTAACCAAAATCGACGGGCCAAACAAATACTCATCGTTAAGGTTAATGGCGGTTTGATCGTCTGGAAAGTCCATCACCAAACCTCGCATCAAGGTACCGTCTTCGTGATACTGTTTACCTGCTTCACTGTAAATATAAGGCAACAAGCGATAACGCAAGCGTGTGTAATACACCATCGCGTTGTAAACATCAGACCCTTCGTCGGCAATATTGTAAATTTCGCGATAAGGGTTTTGGCCATGAGACCGGAACAGAGGTACAAACGCGCCAAACTGGAACCAACGTAAATTCAGTTCTTGCCAAGGCTGAATATCTTCCTCATTCAGGCCAGAAAAATGCCCTACTGCGCCTTGCTCGGTCCAGCGATATTTGTCTTCTGGGGTAAAGCCACCAATATCCATGGTCCAGTTCGGCATACCCGCTAAGCTCGCGCCCAATCCTGCGGCAATTTGCTCTTTCAAATTTGACCAGCGTGGCACCGTATCGCCACTCCAAATTGCTGCGCCTGTACGTTGAATACCGCCAAACCCAGACCGCGTTAAAATAAACGCGCGCTTTTCAGGGTCGGTTTCGCGCTCTCCTTTGTAAACCCCTTCCGCATTTGGTAATGCATAGGAGTTAAAGTACTCTGTCGCATGACCAATCGACAATGGCGACATGTTCACTTTGCGCTTGGTAAAAGACAAATTAGAGTGAATATCAGGCTCTGAGGCGTCTAACCACCAGGCATCAATACCCAGCACGTTAAGATTATCGCGAAGTTGGCGCCAAAAAATCGCTTGCGATTCTTGAGGGTACGGGTCGTAAAATCCGTTGAGGTACCCTTTGCCTATCCAGTCTTTGTTTTTCTCAACCAATACATTGTGGTTGAGCATATACCCTTTGGCATCTAACTCTTTGTAGTTGTCAGTGGTAGAGTAAAACTTTGGCCACACTGAAATCATAATATTGGCGTTCATGGCATGAACGTCATCAATCATTTTCTTCGGGTCAGGAAAATGCGTTTTGTCGAACTTATGACTTCCCCACGCGTCTTCAGGCCAGTACGACCAATCCAACACAATATTATCGAGGGGGATTTCTCGCTTGCGGTATTCTTTCACCACATCAACGAGCTCTTGCTGATTGGTATAACGCTCGCGGCTTTGCCAAAAACCATAAGCCCATTTAGGCAATAACACTGCATCGCCGGTTAACTCTCGATACCCACTGATCACGTCGTCGTAGTCAGTACCCACAACCACGTAGTAATCTATGGCTTTGCCACTCTCTGAAGCCAACGACACAGAGTATCGCTCACTTTCGGGAAGTGGTGGAACGTGTTCCAATTTGAAGTAGCCACCTTGAGAGTCCCAATCAATCTCGATAGGTACAGGTTCATTCGCTACGAAGGTATATTTCGTGTCGTGATACCACGGGTTCCAGTTCATTCGCCAACGGTCGAGCAACAACTCACCGTTAATACGCAATTTGGCATAACCACTGGAATACATTTTCAGCACCTGTTCACCGCTTACGTTAGACTGAAGGCTTCCTTTCCACACCACTCGGGGTTGCGACACCTCTCCCAATGCTTCTGGGAATGGCACTTCACGGGTGTTGTTGTTATCTAAGAACTGATAGTCAGGGTCGGCTTCAACTTGCTTGTGTAATAGCGTATCGCCGTCGTAATAATAAGCGGTTAACCCACCTGGATTGCCGTTTTCATCTAACAAGGTAAAGCCATCACTGAGTGACAAAGGAGCGGTTGGGTTACCCAGAAAAGTCTGCGACGCATTGTCCCACAAAATTCCGTAGTGCTTGTCTGACACCAGCATTGGGATGGTAATTTCTAAATTATGGGTGGTCATAAACAAATGCTCACCGGCGTAATTCATTTGTCCATTTTGGTGCTGTCCCAAGCCAAAAATGCCTTCTTGGCTGCCTTTATTCCATTGTTGCCTCAAAGCAAAACTGTTTTCGTCGCCCCCGACAGGGTCAGCGGTTACTGCTGAAAACTCCCCGCCATTAACAGGGGTTAATACCGCTTCACCTTGCGCGTTGTACACGGTTACCGCCCCTGACTTAACATTAATTTTCGCGCTGCCGTTAGTGGTGGTTAGCGTGACTATATCGCCCGTTTGGGCAACGTCTACTTGCCCTGTAGGCTCGGCAACCACTTGTACACTTTCTGGTAATGTCGACAAGTCTTGATGGGGCAAACTGGTAACGCGAAATATCCCATCTCGATATGCCTGAACACGTACGAGTTTAGCTTGGCCTGTAGTAGGCTTAACCACCACGCCGTGAGGAATTTGTTTCACTTGTTCACTCGTAATTTGTGATTGTGCGCTTTGCGACGTAGGGGCTTGTTCACACCCTGCCAGACCTAGCGCGAGAGAAATCGCAACGGCAAGACTGCCCATGTGTTTACGCTGAATATTCATGTTTCCGATACTCCATTCTGAAAAAAATAAAATTAGGTTAAAGCGCGTAAGTCGCCATGCGTACTTTGAGCACGTGAGGCCGAGAGGTAAAATTGAGCCCCCAATCGGTTTGATCCCCATTCCAAACTCGTTCAAACACCCAGGTTTGACCGTCGAAATGGCCTTCCTCTACCCGCTCTATCATTGTGTGCTTACCGGTTAACTCTGCCGACGCAGATAAAGTGACTCGCGCTCGGTAAGCGGTGATTAGAAACTCGTTATCGCTGAGTTTAATAATGGCTGCACCGCCAGACGCTGGGTGATTCCCCGTGGGCGGATTTATCCAAAACATTTCTCTGCCATAGGTGACTTCTACATCCCATAAGCCCAAATCCGCGTGTTGGGTGTATAGTGAGGCGTCGGTTTTTGCTTCGGAGGTGGTGCCCTTTGCATTCCACACATCACCACTCGACTGACTGTCGTGAGGTTCGGCAAACCCCCACACTGGATGCGAAAAAGACAAGGCTGCCCATGCTTCCTGCATAGGGGCAAATAAGGCGTAATTCTCTGCAAAGGGCGCGATGACCTCATCGTTAACCGTTTTCGCACCAAGGGGGTAATTGGCATAGTCGGTGTAATCCATGCCGAATGGCGCAAAACCAATTCCTTGTTCGCCAAGCATGCTAAAGAAGTATCTCGCATAGGGCTGATCATTCCCTATTTCGGCTACAAACAGGGGGTTGTCCTCTCGGCTATATAGCTCAAGCACTTTGGTAACGGTTTTGTGATCGCGAAAGTAAATATCAGGAGAGATCATGTCGATGTGCGGCGCAGCAATTTTCCACACGTCGATCACATTGTCTGTCGGACCGCCCATTGAATAGCCGTCACCAGGGTTGAACGGGTTACGCAGTGCAACATTCACATTCATAGGTAAGTCTTTCACTGCTTTTCCCGCAGCGGCAATGTCGTCGACATAGCGCCCTATGTGCCAAGCATGAAAATATTCATCAGCTTGCGCGCCAAACACATCGCGCCAGGTTCCTGCTGGCAACGACATCGCAGACTGCAATGTGTCAGGCACAGGCTGTTCAAACAGCGCCTGAGCTTTGGCAGAAAAGTCCCGTTTACTGCCATAGGTACCCACTTCATTCTGTACTTGTACCATGATCACCTGATGCGTTGGGTCTGCATCACGTAGGTATGTCATCAGGCGAACGAACGCTTTTTTATCTGCAGCTAGGGTTTGTTCACCATGCGGAGACAAGGAATTTAGGGTTTTCCCCTCTTTGGTCACAACCCGAGGAAAGCGCTGATTATCTAATTTAACCCACGCTGGCGCATAATGTGGTGCGTTGTTTTTCCACGTGGCAAACCACAACAGCACCAATTTCACATCATGGGCTTTGGCTTGTGCAATTAATGTATCTAAATAACTAAAATCAAACTGGCCTTCTTCCGGCTCAATTTGCTCCCATGCTACGGGTATTCCAAGGGTATTGGCCTGCATTTTTTCTACCACAGGCCAAACATCTTTTAACGCATGGGGATAATTGGCAGAATTATTTGTTTGCGCTGCCAGCAACATAAATGGCTTACCATCAACCTGAAACTGATGACGCCCCTGCTCGGTAATGACCCGTGGCAGAGGGTGTGAAACTGACTGAACTCCCGTTTCTGCGGTGCTCGAAGATGGACTTGTACAACCGATGGAAAAACAAGTCACAACAACAAAAAATAACAAACGTGTTGGTTGAAAATGCACGATAACCCCACTTTGAAAAACAAATTTTCGATTGAGGCCGCAGTATTATCACCGCGGCCAATAACGCTTAGAAATTGCCGCGAAGCGACAACGCATAACGCACATCATTCACGTGATAAGCCCCATAATGATTACCGGGACCGTTCTGCTTCATAATGTTTTTGGTGACTGTGTCGGCCAAGTTATTGGCTTCTAGCACAACCGAGAAGTTATCGTTGATGCGGTAAGACACCGACCCATCCAAATAACCGGCTGGCGCATTGAACAAAGGCAAAGCCCATGAGCTGTCGTCAGCTTGATAGCCGTTTGCTCGGGTCGACATTAAGAATTCGTCACGCCAGTTATACGCTAAGCGCAGCGACCAATCGTTTTTCTCATACATAGCAACAATGTTGTACGAGCGCTTAGACAGACCTTGGTAAGGCATAGTGCCGTAGGTGGAATAGTCGGTATCTCGTGGCTCTGCATCGCTGCCAAGTTCCGTACTACTGTCGATATAGGTGTAGTTGGCTTGAATACCAAACCCGTCAAATGGCGCGGGTAAATCGGTGAAAAAGTGGTTTAAGCTCAGTTCTAACCCTCTAATATCCGCACTGCCTGAACTCACTGGCCATGTGGCGTTATAAGTATAGCCGCCATACTCTACTTCACTGAGTTGATACACCTGATAACCGTCAATGTCTTTACTGAATAACGCGGCATACATTGAGTTTGCTTCGTCGTAGTACCATTCAAGTGACACGTCGAGTTGAATCGAGGTCATCGGCTCAAGGTAAGGGTTAGTGTCGGCACTAAGCGTCAGGTCGTAGTCATCCGCGGTCAACTGTTCACCGGCCTCTTGTTTAGACTGGCTCGACTCTTTTACTCCCGCATTCAGCGTTAAATTCGCGCCCATCGCGCTGAAGTCAGGCCGTGCCATGGCTTTTGATGCAGCAAAACGCAAGAGTAACTCTTCGGTAAGCTCCATTTTAAAGTTAAAGCTCGGCAATATTTCGCTGTAGGAGTTTTCGGCGTTTAAGTCTTCGTAAGCGCCGTTGCCAAACAAATCAACATAGGGATATTGCAAGTGACCGTGCGCAACGTTTTTGGTATGCACATAACGTACACCAAAGTTACCCGAGGCAAATTTGCCGCCGAGTTCTAGCTCGTAGTCAGCCATCAAATATACTGCTGTGCTTTTCTCTGTCTGATTGTTTTGCCATTGGTCATCGGCCAGATCGCGCTGACTCCAAACCGCCCAACTCGACCAATCGGCATAAGTAAACTTGTCTTGTAACTCCTGAAAACTATTTGGGTAACCACTGGCAAAAGACACGTCGGGCGCATAAACGTTTGCCGGAGAAGGCACTTGACCGCCAAAGAAGTTATTAAAAGAATTGAGGTGCAACTCTGATTCATCTGGGGTGATATTTTCGTAGCCTTCAACAATGGCACTTTGTAGCCAACTCACCGCTAATGGGCTCCAGTTATACCCACTGTCTGCGTTGTTAGCTTTAGATTCACTATAACGGCCGCCAAACCGAACACTTGGGATCATATCAACTGCGGTAAAACGGGTGGCATTAAACTCCAACGCGGTCATGTCGGCTTTGCGGTCATATTGATTGTCCATGGCAAAGTTCCACACATAGTTTGCCGCTGTCGCCAAATAATCCGCGTCAGATGAAATGGTTGGTAAACTACCGGTGAGATCCACATCGATATAGGGCACGCGAATCTCTGTGGCAACGGTAGAATCTAACCCCACTGAGGTAGACTCTACACGCTGAACCGATGCTTCCACAGACCACTTGTCAGATGTCCAGCGGTAGCGCAGTGCAAAATCTTCTGTTTTGGCATTTTGCTTGGATACCCGCACATCAGACCCCATGGGAATCCCCCCGTCCTGATACAAGCGGCCAGTTTCGAGCACGTTGTCTTCGCCAAATACAGAATCTGCACTGGCCTGAACTGCGTACGGGTCATTGCCGACGAAAATCGCATCTTCATTCCATTTCATGTCATAGTCGCTGACAAAATACGTAAACGTGAACTCATGAGCCTCGGAGGGCGCCCATTGCAATGCAACATAACCACCGGTGCGTTCGCGATTAAAGTACATGGTGCGCCAGTCTGCGCCTCGGGGAACATACACGGTTTCACCTTCATGGCCTTCAATATCGTCGCGATAGAAAAACGGTCGAACATACATAGAGTCATTGCGGGTTGATAGCTCTGACTGGGCAATATCAAACAACACGCCAAAACGGCCTTTGTCGGTGTCCCAATTATTTGAATACAGTGCAGAAAAAGCCGGTTTCACCTCTTCGATCAAATCTCCGTAATTGGCGGTGAGAGTAAACGCCATCTTTTGACCGTCTTCTTGCAAGGGTAAGCGCGTTTCCAAATCGATGGTGCCACCAATGCCGCCTTCAATTTGATCAGCCGAAGGACTTTTGTAAACGTTAACAGCACTCAATAATTCGGGTGGCACATCGCCAAAACTCAACGTACGCCCGCCATTTGCACTGAACGTACTGCGCCCGTTCAACTCACTGCGGATCTGGGTTAAACCACGCACAATAACGCCGTTCCCTTCCACCGAGAAATGCTCCGGATCGCCCTGCGTCATATAACGGTCAATCGCCACGCCCGCTACGCGTTGTAGGGTTTCGGTTACACTGCGATCGGGTAATGCACCAATGTCGTCAGCACTGATACCGTCCATAATTTTGTCAGAGGCAAATTTGGTTTCTTTGGCCGAAATCACACTAGACCTTAGCCCTTTCACCTCAATAACTTCGGTGTCGTCGGTTTCTTGTTCTTTGGTTGTCGACTCTTGTGCAAATGACAAGGTGCTGTGTGCTAACAAGCCCAGTGCCCCCATTACACAGCACGACGTTTTTGTGCGCTTAAATAATTGACTCTTGTTGTGCGCGACTAACATGGATTTCATCATGGTCTCCCAATCACTTAGTTGAGTAAACAGACTGTTCCAGTGCAGTCTGTTGTGTGCATATGCGCAGTACTTTTACTACTCGACCGACGCGTTTTTTCGTTTAGGCGTAATTCGATAAGACTGGTTTGCAGCCAGATGCAACAGCAATCGATTGGCTTGCTGCTTGGGAAACACCTGCTGCCCAGCGCTATCGGTTACGTCATAAACGCCAGTCTCAGGAAAACCAATACTGACTACCTGTGACCGTTTAGAATTAAGTGTGAGCAGGCTCAGTTGATGACGTTGCCACGCAATGTCTACCTCAATGTCGCCGTGTGCCTTCAGCCCTGAAATACGCCCATTGGCCCAGTCTGAAGGCAATGCGGGCAATACATCCATAGCGCCCTGACGGCTTTGTAATAGCATTTCCGTCATGCCCGCTGTGGCACCAAAATTTCCATCAATTTGAAAAGGGGGATGACTGTCCCACAAGTTCTCTAAGGTGCTGTGTTGCAATTGCTCTATCAGCAGTTTGTTAGCCCTATCGCCATTGTGTAACCGAGCCCAAAAGTTAACTTTCCACGCCTTACTCCACCCAGTGCCGCCATCGCCTCGTGCATTGAGGGTGACTGCAGCCGCTTTTGCTAACTCGGGTGTACTGGCTGGTGAGATGCGGTTGTCAGGATGCAAAGCAAAAAGGTGAGAAACGTGTCTATGTGCCGATGAGGGGTCATCCAGGTCCGCTTGCCATTCTTGTAATTGCCCCCACTTGCCTACTCGAAGCCCCTTATCCATGCGCGCGAGGGCTTGTGACAAGGCCTCTGCTTCCGGTTCAAACCCCAACTGTTTTGCGGCGGCATAAGTATCGCGGAACAACGCATACACGATTTGCTGAGACATTGCGGCGCCTTCAGTAAAATCGCCGTGTTCTGGAGAATAGGAAGGGCTAACCATTAACGTGCCGGTATCAGGCTTTTGAACCAAGGTAGCCAGCCAGAATTGAGCGGCCCCCCACATGACGGGCCACGCGCGCTCACGAAGAAAATGGGTATCTAGGGTGTACAGGTAATGCTGATAAAAATGCCACGCTAACCAGGCGCCGCCCTCGGGTTGCCAAAAAGCAGTAGGCCAAGAGATAAGCCCAGTAAAGCCCCAAATATTGGTGTTCAGCAACACGGTCCAACCGGGCGCATTAAACAGGGCTTTTGCCGTGTGCTGCCCCGGCTGCTGAAGGGCAGTAACAAAATCAAATAACGGCTCTGCGGTTTCACTCAAATTGGTGCTTTCCGCCAACCAGTAGTTCATTTGCAAATTAATGTTAACGTGATAGTCGGCACTCCAAGGTGCCTGTTCATATTGGTTCCACACCCCTTGTAAGTTAGCAGGCAGAGTTCCTGGGCGAGATGAGGCAATTAACAGGTAACGACCGTATTGATAGTAAATCTGGCTTAAGGCCAGCCGCTGCTGCCTTGTTGCCGTGTTGTTCTTTACTCGCGATAATAAATCGTCGGTTGTTAACTCCGGTGCGTTTGGCGTTAAACACAAGGCTACCCGAGAAAACAATGCGTTATGATCGGCTAGATGAGCAGAACGCAATGCGTCATAACCCAGCGCTTTCGCTTGGCCTATTGTCTGTAACAAGGTTTTGTGGGGGTGTACGGTGCGGTAATCAGGGTAACGGTTAACGTAATTAGTCCCCGCCGCCACGTAAATATCAACCTGCTTAGCGTGAGATATTGCCCAACCGCCCGCTTGCTTCTCACTTTTACCCCCAACAACCGATACCGACATTTGCAGTTCGTAAGCCAGATCATTGTCGTTCAGAGCGCCAGACGTTACTAAGGTATCCTGCTCCCAACGTCGGTTTTGGGTCCGGTTTTGGGGTAGTTCGGGAAACAGTGAAAACGTTAGTCCTTGTTCACCTGTGGCGGTATAACGCATTACCAATACGTTATGCGGGTAGCTGACAAAATACTCACGTGTGTAGTGTGTGCCACTGGCCTGATAATTTACCCCCGCAATTCCTGAGTTGAGAGCTAGATCACGGCGATAATCAGACACCTCAGCGTGGGCAGCACCATCGCTCGGCTCAGAGTGATGGGTGATCACAATATCAGCCATAGATTGGTAACTACCGTATCCAACAGGATCACGGCCTAATTGTGCCGCAACAGCCTCCGGTGTGAGCTTTCCTTCTTTGGACAATTGGGCTTGAGTTTCTCTTAATGCATTTTGGTAATCGGTTACATTAACAGGCAAGCCAAAATCATACCCTTCTCGACTGCCCGGCCCGCCGGTCCAGAGTGTTTTTTCTGCGAGGTTGATTCGATCTTCTGTTATTCCTCCTAATATGGTTGCCCCCATATAACCATTGCCAATGGGTAAGCTATGTGATTCCCAGTCTGTACCGGGTTCATCGTACCAGAGGCTCGGGTTAATACATGATGCATTCACCTCGTTTCCCGATGCATGGCAATGCATACCTAACACAAACAACGACATCGAGAGTGCAGACATGCACTGTTTCCATGAGCTTGCCAAGCGACAAGTGGAAACGTTTACACCGTGAGACGAATAACAAGCAACCATGGAAAAACAGTATTAGAAATAACGAATAAACGGATGGTAACTGTCACAATTTCGTTAATCAAACGTTAACAACCAAAGTAACAGTTTTGTTAAAAGTGAAATGAAAAAACGCAACAATTAAACGTTAGAAGGGCATAAATAAAAGCTCAACAACACTCCAAATGCCCTCAAAAGCACGACAGTTTCTACTCTTAAATAACGGCTTTATCGATTTACGCTTACAGCGCACGATAAGTAAAATTGGTCAGTGTTGCGGTACCGCTACCTGCGCAAAACAGTCCTATTCGCAGACTGAGAAAACCACCAAATACATTGTGATGTATACCTGACACTTCCATTCGCGTGGGATGAGTACGCCAGGATTTACCGTCGTCAAAAGAATATTGATAGGTAATAACATGGTGATCATTGATCAGACGTAAACGCAATGTCGCTGTATTAGTGGTAACCCGCGCCCACGGGTGCTCTTCGGCGTACTGATAGGTTTTTATGTCAGCAGCGGTAGCACCTAAGCCCACAAACGCTTTATGGTTATAAAAGAGTAATAGACCGGCTTCTGCGCCCCCAACAAGTTCAATCGTCACCTCAGCCTGATATGCCCTGTCGACTGGTGCACATGTAATTGGTGCGCTATCTGCTGGAGAGGTGCCGGAGGCAGAAAATCGCAAAGCGTTGTTTTGATAAACCACTCGCTTCATCTCATCGTTACTGGGGCGATGAAAAGCCCACTGTAAACCAAACTTGTTGTGGCTAAAATCATCAGACAACTCAGCCCCTGCACGCTGATTTTGCACGGGTATTGGCATGGGTAACGGGCTAGACAAGTCTTTGCCTTTGGCTACAAACCAACCGTCTTCTGTCCACTCAATCGGTTCAAGTAAAGTTTGACGCCCCAAGGTTCGATACCCGTTTTCATAGCCGTGATAAACCATCCACCAGTCGCCCTGAGGCCCTTCAACCAAGGTTGCATGACCTTTTGACCACCAAGGTTCGTCCTCAGATAAGGTTCTGACTAACGGGTTATGTGGGCAATGCTCCCACGGCCCGTGAATTGAGCGAGAACGCGCAGCTATAACCATATGCCCAGTTACTGGCCCTGCGGTTCCCCCCACCGCGGTCACTAAATAAAACCATCCATTACGACGCAGTAATTTGGGCCCTTCTGGCGCGAAGTTTTCTGTGATCCAATGCTCTGGATACTGCCACGGTGAATAGGCTTGAACTAGCTCACCGTCGGTCGCCAGCCCGTCATCGGTCAGGCGAATCTTGCGAATACCGTTAACAAAAAGGTAGCGCTTGCCATCTTCCCCCACTGCGTGACCGGGGTCGATACACCCAGGAATATTTAGGTCGATAGGGTCGCTCCACTTGCCAGCGGGGTCATCAGCCCAAATCACATAAGTTGACCAAGGCTTGCCAGCCGGTGCCGCCGGAATATAAACATAATATTTGTCGCCGTGTTTACACAAATCCAGCGCCCAAACAGTACCAATATTTTTGTGTAGTGCTGGACCAATAGGGAGCCAATTAACAAGATCAGTAGAATGCCAAATAACAATGCCGGGATAAGCGTCAAACGACGAAAACGTCATGTAGTAGTCGTTGCCATCTTTGAGAATAGTTGGGTCGGGATGATCACCCGGTACAATGGGGTTTTGAAAATACCCATTGTTTAAGTCTGCACGACGCTGCCCTTCAACGCCTTTTCCCCACTTTATTTCTTCCCGATGACAAGCCTTTGCTTTCGCAACAAAAGGCAATGCCGTGGTACTCGCCGCGCCGACCAAACCCGCTTTTAACAAATTTCTTCTGTTCATCAAGATTCACCGCTCTACTTAATTTATTGGGTCGCGCCTAACACCAATGCATCTATAGTTTCTTGATCGGCAACCGTTAAATCGTTGCGATTGAACAACCCCGACGCAAAATTCCCTGTTCCTCCGTTATCCCAATAAAAAGGCACCAACCCATAAGCGGTCGCTTGCTGCGTAACATAACGATGGTAATAGGCGCGAGAAGCGAGATGTTGTTGTAAGCTTTCACCGCTGAGTTGCCCGGTTCGACGGGTTGCACAGTACTCACCTAAAATCACAGGAATGCCTTGGTCGACAAATTGGCTTTTCATCAGCCCGAAAAAACGATCTACGGTTTCTTCTTCACCCCAGATTGCGTTGCGTTCAGAGTCTTGTGTTGAATGGAATGCGCTTCCCCAATAGAAAAATTGCTGCCCCCAGTCTTCATCTTGCTCCATCAGCGCAAATTGGTAAGGAGTGTAATAATGCACCTCCATCATTAAGCGCTTCTCTACACTGTCGACAGGCATGGTTTGCCATAGTTGATTGGTTAATTCGATATCTGTTTTTGGCCCTTGAACAAGTAAAACGCGATAGGCATTCTTACCGCCCGTTGACCTAACGGTGTCGACAAAAGTTTGATGATACGAGAGCAACACAGCTTGTTGCGATGCGGTTTCTACGTGAGGCTCATTAGCACTAGCAAAGATAACATGCTCATCAAACTCACGTAGTAAGGTAGCAATTTGCTGCCAATAGGCTTTTTGTTTCGCATTTACAGCGGCTTGTGCTTGCTCAGAAATATTGCTTTCCAGCCACCCTCCGTCCCAATGAATATTTACGATTACGTAAAGGTCGGCGTCGACGATAAACTGCACCACTTCTCTGACGCGAGCTAACCAATCTGGGTCGATTTCAGCAGTAGTTTGATCAGCGTATTGGTCCCAAGCTACGGGCAATCTAATTGCATTGAAGCCACTGTCTTTCACTAATTGAATTAACCCTTGGCTTACTTCCGGGTTACCCCAAGCGGTTTCTCCTCCTGACGCCTCCATCGTATTACCCATGTTCCATCCCAGAGTGATGTTAGCGGCTAATTGTTGAGCATTGCTGTTCATTCCGTTTGCGTCATCGGGTAGTGGACTCACATTGTAATTTGGGTAACTAACACCCTGATTTTGACTGCTTCCCCCTGTGCTAACAGTTTGGTTGGAGGGCGGAGCTTGTGTACTGCCACCACTCCCTCCGCACCCATGTAAGAACAGAGTGACCATCGCGACCCCAATTATTTTTTCAAACCGAGCCATAACAATTCCTTATTCTTTATGCCCTTGGTACTCAAACGCCCGATACACCGCAGGGGCTAAAGACGCTTGACCATTCCCCGTTGCATACATCCCCACATAAGTGCCAGTAAAGCCACCGATGGTTTCAGAGCTAATATAACGGGCACTCACCGCGTCTATTATTTTTTCAACTTCGCCTTGCCGATAACCAAAGATAAATCGGTCTTTTTGTGCGCTCACTGTCAAGGTCACCGCACCGGCAGTCAGAGGATAGCGGCCTGAACGATACGTAATATCGCCAAATTGAAATGCCACTTGCACATAGCGCTGCCCTTGTTCACTTTTAACGTAGACATCGAAATGCGTACCATTATTGAGTAAAGACAGCCCTGCTTGTTCATTGCTGGCTTGAGGTGAAAAGTCGAGCTCTACACTGGCAGTAAAATCCAGTGCTTGCAGACGTCGCCCCACAAAGGCCACACCTTTTTGATGCGGATCACCTAACGTATGTTGGCTACCCATTAACGTAAGTGTGCGTTGATGGGTGTCTTGTGAAAACAACGCGTGATTGGGTAACTGAACGTAATTCCACGACAAGCCGAGAGGCTGCGAAAAATCAACCAGCGATGAGTCAGTCGCCAATGGCATTAACGGCAAAGTGCTTACACGCATGTCCGGCGTTATCGTGCCGTTGCCGTTAACCTGAGGCCACCCGAATTGCGGCCATGAAACCGGTGCTAAGCAGGTTTCTCTTCCTAAAGTGTGGTGTACCCCTCCAGGCACTACTGAACGATAGCCGTGAAACACTATCCACCATGAACCATCGTTAGCCTGCACCATATCGCCGTGCCCTAACCCTTGTAGAGGATTTTGCTGACCGGCGCGATTCACATGCGTAACGATGGGGTTTGCCGGATTACTGTAATATGGGCCGGTTATTTGGTGACTACGGGCAATTGTAATGGAATGGGCTTCTTCAGTGCCGCCTTCTGCAGCGAGTAAATAATACCAGCCGTCTTTTTTATAGATGTGAGGGCCTTCAGCGTAGCGTCCGCCTGTGGTTGCCCAAATGGGGCCATGTGCAGCGATCACTTCGCCAGTTTGAGGGTTTATTTGGTACAGATGAAATTCTGAGTTTACCACGTAAACACGACCATCTTGGTCGAAGAATAAGTCGGGATCAATGCCCGGTATGGGCAACCATATTGGTGTAGACCAGGGGCCTGCTGGGTCAGTCGCCGTCATGATAAAATTCCCGCCGTAACCCACATTGGTGGTAATAATATAAAACACCCCGTCGTGGTAGCGCAGCGTGACAGCAAAGATATTCACTCCATCAGGCATTTGCTCAGGCGACGCGATCACATGGCCTACTTGCTCCCAATTAACTAAATCACGGCTGCGAAAAATGGGTATAGCGGGAAAATACTCGAACGTACTCGAAACTAAGTAAAAATACTCTCCCACTTTCACCACACTGGGATCGGAGTAGAACCCAGGCAGTACAGGGTTTTGATAGGTAACGGGTAAGGTGGAATCTATCGGAGCTGTAAATGGGTTTATCGCAAGAGGCTTAGGCGCAGGTAACGCAGTAGCCCCACTCTGTATTCCTATGCTCAATAATAACCCAATGAAAATACGTTGTAGGAAAGAGGTACACACGTTGCCACCCAACTCGCTGCTGATGTTAAAAAATTGTCAGCAAAGATAGCACTGGTCGAATTTACACCACCATTATCAAAATACGTATTACCGTTATGAGATCGGCTAGCAGACAGAAAAATCAGGCATAAAAAAACCCGCAACAAGTGCGGGTTTTTCAGAGTTAACAATAACGCAAGGATTAGTAATCTTAGTTAAGCTTCTCTTTGATACGTGCAGATTTACCTGAACGCTCACGTAGATAGTAAAGCTTAGCACGACGAACTGCACCGCGACGTTTAACTTCGATAGAAGAAACCGCCGGGCTGTGTGTTTGGAACACACGCTCTACGCCTTCGCCGCTAGAAATTTTACGAACGGTAAAAGACGAGTGAAGACCACGGTTACGCTTAGCGATAACAACACCTTCATATGCCTGAAGACGCTCTTTGTCACCTTCAGTTACGCGAACTTTAACAATTACTGTGTCACCTGGGCCAAATGCAGGAACATCAGATTTAAGCTGCGCTTCTTCAATTTTCTTGATGATATCTTGACTGACTTTGCTCATCATATCCTCTCATCCTAGTTAACTGTCATCTTGCTGCAACGACGCCTGAAATACTTCTAGCAAGCGTTGCTGCTCCTCAGTCAGAGCTAGGTCGTTTAATAACTCCGGACGACGCAACCAAGTTCTACCTAAAGATTGTTGCATTCGCCACTGTCTGATTTTTTCGTGATCACCACTCAACAACACGCTGGGAACCGCTTTACCATCAAGTACTTCTGGGCGTGTATAGTGTGGGCAATCTAACAAACCATCGGTGAAAGAGTCTTCCACTGCCGACGCTTGATGACCGAGTACACCCGGAACCAAACGCGACACGGCGTCCATCAACACCATGGCGGGTAGTTCACCACCACTGAGCACGTAATCACCAATTGACCATTCTTCGTCAACGTGTGATTCGATAACACGCTCGTCAATACCTTCATAGCGACCACATATCAGAATTAATCTGTCATGCTGAGCAAGCGATGAAACGCCACTCTGGTCCAGCTTTTTCCCTTGTGGGGAGAGGTAAATCACTTTACTGCTTTCGCCACCCGCCTGTTTGGCTGCGGCAATTGCGTCTGTTAATGGCTTCACCATCATTAACATCCCAGGACCTCCGCCGTAAGGGCGGTCGTCAACCGTTCGATGACGGTCATGGGTAAAGTCTCTTGGGTTAAACAAGTCGACGCTCAATTTACCTGATTTAACTGCTCGCCCTATCACACCTTGTTGGGTGAAAGGAGCAAACATCTCAGGAAACAAACTGATGATGCCGAACCATTTTTCCACGGCGATTAAAACCCTGGATCCCAGTCAACTGTTATGACTTGCTCTGCCTTATCAACCGATTGAACGACGTTGTCTAATTCAAAGGGCAATAATCTTTCTTTTTGACCAAAAGCGTCTTTCCCACGAGCCTTAACGAGCAGTACATCGTTAGCCCCTGTGTTAAACACTTCTTTCACCACACCCAAGTCGTAACCTTGCGTAGTTACTACTTTCATGCCGGTGAGCTCTCGCCAGTAAAACTCATCTTCGCCCAATTCAGGCAGTTGCTCAGACTGAATAGTGATATCCAAGTTTTTGATGCGCTCGGCATCATCTCGGCTATCAATACCTACCAGCTTTGCAACGATGGCTTTACCATGCGGTCGCCACTGATCAACCTGGTACTCTTTCTCGTCACTCAGTAACCACGGAGCGTAATCAAAAATACCGGTTTGTGTGTCGGTATAGCTGTTGATCTTGACCCAACCTTTCACACCGTAAGGTGCACCAATTTTGCCAACAACCAAGGTGTCAGACGCTTGACTCATCTATACCTCTTTCACAATGCAGCAACTTATGCAGCTGCTTTTTTAGCTTCTTTAACCAAAGTAGAAACGCGCTCTGACAAGCTCGCGCCAACACCTACCCAGTATTCAACACGATCAAGATCTAAACGAAGACGTTCAGCTTGACCTTGTGCAGTAGGGTTGAAGAAACCAACGTTTTCGATGAAACGTCCGTTTCTTGCGCGGCTGCTGTCAGCCACAACTACTTGATAAAATGGACGCTTTTTGGCGCCGCCACGCTGTAAACGAATAGTAACCATAAATGCCTCAAACTCGTTGTAGCGTTACCGTTAACTCACTTTCTCAGCCGACGAATATTTCGCCACACTGGGAAAGGCCGCGGAATTATACGTATCTGCCGCATAATTGCAAGGCAAATCATGAATTTTGCTATACTCCCGCGCAATTCAACGCAAGGTACAATAATGTGACTGTAAAAACGCGAGATGTATTGGTTTGGTTGGGGTTACTGCTAAAACCCTATCGCTTAAAAGTAGTGGGCGCGATTGTGGCGCTGTTTGTTGCCGCAGGAACCTGGTTGGGGCTTGGTCAGGCCCTGAAAATGGGCGTAGATAACAGTATTGCCAATCAAACCCTCGACGCTATTAATCACGCCGCTCTCATTGTGTTAGCACTCAGTGCTGTGGCTTGCATAGCAACATATGTGCGTTTTTATTTAATGACGTGGTTGGGCGAGCGCGTTACCGCCGACATTCGTACTCAGGTATATCAGCATTTACTCACCTTGCCTCCGGCGTTTTTCGCAAAAACGCGAACTGGTGAAGTGATTTCTCGTTTTACTAACGACACTGGCGTTATTCAATCGGTAATAGGCATGGGGCTGTCTATGGCTATTCGTTCCACGGTTACATTTATCGGCGCGCTAATATTAATGTTAATCAGTAGCCCTATGCTCACGGGCTGTGTACTGCTAGCCGTGCCTGTGATTCTGGTGCCTTTGCGTGTTATTGCACCCAAAGTGCGCCGTTACGCCCGCTTAAGCCAAGATAAAATTGCCGACTTAGGGGCGCAAATAGACGAAACACTACATGAAATTCACGTGGTACAAGCATTTACTGCTGAACAACGAGAAAACGCTTTTTTCAGCCGCCGTATCTACGCCTCTTTAGCGGCAGCAGCCAAACGTATCCATTATCGCTCGTTACTGATTATGGTGATCATGCTGGTCAGCTTGGTTGCCATTATCACCATCGCTTGGATAGGCGCCCGACAAGTGCACTATGGCTCGCTGTCTGTTGGCGAACTCACCGCATTCTTATTTTATGCTGTTATGGCTGGCAGTAGTATTGCTACGGTAAGTGAAGTAATTGGCGAAGTGCAACGCGGTGTCGGCGCAAGCGAACGCTTGCTTGAACTGCTCGGTACGTCGAACCCACTCGAAGACGGCGCAACCGCGTCGATTCCCGCACCACTTCCGCCACAGATACAATTTGACCACGTCGAGTTTGGTTATGACAACCACCCTGCACTCTTTAGCGACTTTACGCTCTCTATATCTAGCGGCGAGTGTGTTGCTCTCGTGGGCGCGAGCGGCGCTGGCAAATCCACACTGTTTCAATTACTCAGCCGCTTTTACGACGTACAACAAGGCCGTATTCTGATCAACCAAACGCCGATTAATACCCTGAGTTTACGCGCGCTTCGACAACTGATTGCCACAGTTCCACAAGAACCGGTAATTTTCGCCACTAGCGTGCTTGAGAATATTCGTTATGGGCGTGAAGACGCCACAGAAGAAGAAGTGATCAAAGCCGCTACAGACGCCTATGCCATCGACTTCATTCAGGAGCTACCCGACGGTTTGCAAACCCAATTAGGTGAACGCGGCGTGAATTTATCCGGAGGCCAGCGCCAACGTATTGCCATCGCCCGAGCCTTGTTGGCAGACCGCCCTATTTTATTACTCGACGAAGCCACAAGTGCATTAGATGCAGTGAGTGAACACAAAGTACAGCAAGCACTCGACGTGTTAATGCAAGGTCGCACCACATTAGTGATCGCCCATCGATTAGCTACCGTAAAACACGCCGACAGAATTGTAGTGATGGAAAATGGACGCCTTGTTGCGGCCGGAAATCACGAAAGTTTGCTGAAAAGCGACACAGTGTACAAGGAGTACGCCGAGCTGCAGTTGCTAAGCTGAGCGCCGTGTGATGCCATATAACATTAAATTTACACAGGGAAAGTATGAGCCAAAAACACGCATTTTCGTGTAAGGCGAGTACTATTTAATCACGATACCATAATGAAAACCATTACTAATTATAAATTTCTATTAACTATCGCACTCTCATGCTCGTTATGTTTAGCATTGCCTGCGCAAGCACAAAGCTGGGAAGGGCAACAAGAAAAGCTGGTGGTACTCGAACCAATCAAATTTGTGCGTGCGCAAACCAATATTGAAGCGGTCGGCACTGCAGAAGCATTCAAATCTATTGTGCTTTATCCGGCTGTTGCCGATGAAGTGACCGAAGTGAATTTCGTGCCGGGGCAAAAAGTTACCAAAGGCGACGTGTTAGTAAAGCTCGATAACCGCCGCCAGATAGTGGCCGTTACCCGTGCTAAACTACAACTTGAAGACGCCGAACGCACACTAAAACGCTTACAGGAAAGTCGCTCTCGCGGCGCAATTGCAGAAAGTGAACTCGACGTGGCGCGTGTGGCCCGCGACTTAGCAAAAGTTACCCTCGACGAGGCCAATGCCGACCTCGAAGACCGTTCTATCATCGCCCCATTTGACGGGGTAGTTGGCCTCACCGATGTCGAGGTGGGCGACCGCATAACGGCAACTACCGCGATCACAACATTAGATGACCGTACTAAGTTATATGTTAACTTTCGCGCGCCCGAATCCTCTGTTGACGTATTGCTCGAAAAACCCAAAGTTGTGCTTCAACCCTGGACACAACGCAATGAGCGCCTCAATGCCGAAATAGCTCAACTCGATTCCCGTATCAGTGCTGATGACCGCACGCTAGGCGCTCGTGCCGTGCTAGATAACAGTAGAGACAAATTTCGCCCCGGTATGAGCTTTCGCGTTAACTTGTCTATCGATGGTGAAAAATACGCCGCCATTCCAGAAGCAGCCTTGCTGTGGGGTGCAACCGGTGCTTATATTTGGACTGCTGAAAGCGGCAAAGCTGTACGTAAAGATGTTAAGGTGCACCAACGACTTCGCGGCACCATCCTCGTTGACGGCGACCTCGGCGAAGATGACTTTCTGATTGCAGAAGGGATACAGCGTTTGCGTGAAGGTCAACAAGTCACAACTCAACTCGCTCGGAGTACCAGCGAATGAGTCAAGTGCCTCAACAACTGAACGACCTTCCCTCTCTGTCAATACGACGACCAGTACTGATTATTGTACTTAATTTGCTTATTGCCATTGCTGGTTATGCAGCCCTAAACGGGTTGGAAGTACGCGAGTTACCCGACGTTGACACACCAACTGTAACCGTAACGGCGAATTACCCCGGCGCTTCACCAGAAACCGTAGACTCGGAAGTCACCAGTCGACTAGAAGGTGCAGTGGCTCGAGTGAGTGGTGTTAAGAATATTTACGCCCAAAGCGAAGAAAACTCTGCCCGTGTGCGAGTAGAATTTCGGCCGGGTATCAACCTAGAAGACGCGGCAAACGAAACCCGAGAATCGGTGAGCCGTGTACAACGCCAATTGCCCGATGAAGTCGAGCAATTGTCTATCATCAAAGCTGACAACGACGCACAAGCAGTGGTGAGCTTAGCCGTATCGAGCGATACACTAGATTTAGAAACCTTAACCGAACGCGTAGACACCGACCTAGCGCCGCTGTTTTTGAGTATTCCCGGCGTTGCTGATGTTAGCTTGAACGGTGATCGTGAGCGCGTATTACGGGTTTCTGTAGACCCTCTGCGATTAACCAGTTTTGGTTTATCAATGACAGAAGTGGGCGACGCGTTAAGCCAAGCGCCCTTTGATGTGCCTGCGGGCAGTATTCAATCTGAAGACCAAATGTTGATCGTGCGTGCTGATGCAACCTCAATCACCGCGCAAGATGTTGAAGATATTGTGATATCAGGCGACACCCGTGTGGGTGATGTAGCCAGCGTATACTTCGGCCCTGCCGACGCAAGTTCAATGGTACGTTTAGACGGCACACCCGTTATTGGCTTAGGCATTATTCGTCAGGCAAGCTCAAATACCATCGAAATATCAGACGAAGTACTGGCGTTGGTGAATAACCTTGGCGATCGCTTTGCCGATATGCATATTGTAGTAACATCCGACGACGCTGAGTTTATTCGTGACTCGGTGCAGGAAGTTGTGGTGTCGCTCGGGTTAACCGTAGTGTTAGTGGTTCTTACTTTGTTGGTATTTATTGGTAGTTGGCGCGCCACCCTAGTACCAGCCCTATCGATTCCCGTTTCCTTGATAGGCGCCCTTGCGATCATGTGGTGTTTAGGGTTCTCAATTAACATTCTTACCCTACTGGCTTTGGTACTTGCCACAGGTATGATCGTAGATGATGCCATTGTTGTATCAGAGAACATTCAGCGCCGCCGAGGTATGGGCTTAGGTGCTCGTGCTGCTGCGGTATTAGGTACAAGAGAAGTATTCTTTGCAGTTGTAGCCACCACGGCCGTGCTGGCATCAGTGTTTATCCCTATTGCATTCTTGCCATCAACAGCAGGCCGATTATTCCGCGAATTCGGTGGTGTACTGGCAGGCTCGGTGATCATTTCTTCGTTTGTCGCCCTGTCGTTGGTGCCCGCGTTAACCGCCCGTTTACCAGTGAAAAAAGACACTGGAAAACCCTCTTTATTTAGCCGCACCTTCGGCAAATTAGGCATGATATGTTTGGGCCTATATCAACGTTCATTAGTCTGGTCGCTTAAATACACTTGGTTGATCATTGCATTGAGTTTGGCTGCTGCTGCGGGAGCCTACTACACCATGCAAAATATCGACAATGAATTATTACCAAGCGAAGACCGAGGCCGTATTCGTATTTTTGCTAGAGGACCCGATGGCTCAGGGTTGAATTTTATGGACCGTCAGGCGCATAAAATGGAAGAAGTACTGATGCCTTACGTGGAAGAAGGCACGGTAGAGTCGATTTACACCGTTGTGGGGCAATGGGACCCAAACATCGTGTTTATCACCGCTCCACTGAAGCATTGGGACGAGCGCGACAGTTCTTTGCAAGATATCGTTAATGAAATTCGCCCAGCGTTGCAAAGTATCCCCGGCGCCCCCGGTAACGCCTTTGGTGGCAACAGCTTGAACTTGCGCGGTCAAGGCGGCGGGTTAGAGCTAGCGTTAACGGGCGATACTTACGACCGCATCTATGACGCAGCCGTTGACTTTGCAGCAGCTATAGAGGAACGATTACCTCAACTTGGCTCGCCACGCATTGGATACGAGCCAACACAGCCACAACTACGTGTGAACATCGACCGCCGTAGAGCAGAAGAGCTGGGAGTGCCACTGAGTGACATTTCAAGCACACTCACCGCAGCGATCAGTGGTGATGACATTACCGATTTAAATGTCGGTGATCAGGCTATTCCCATCATTCTGCAAAACAACCAACGCAATGAAGTGAACCCTTCTGATCTCACCAACCTTTACGTGAAATCTGACAATGGTTCGTTAGTGCCTTTATCCAGCCTAGCGTATATTACAGAAGAAGGCGTTGCCGCTGAACTTGAACGACAAGCACAGCGTCGTGCCATTAAAGTTGAAATGGAGCTACCTGAAGACATGGCGATCAATGAAGTGGTGTCTCAGTTGCGTACATTATCTGACGACGTACTGCCCGATGGCATTGGCTTGCTCTTCTTAGGTGAAGCCCAAACCTTTGAAGAAACCGAAAAACAAGTCGCCATGACATACGTACTCGCCTTTATTATTGTGTTGCTAGTATTAGCAGCTCAATTTGAAAGCGTAAACAGTGCTGTGGTGGTAATGCTTACCGTTCCGTTCGGTATTGCGGCAGCCATCTATGCCCTATTCTTCACCGGTACCTCTATCAACGTATACTCGCAAATTGGATTGGTGATGCTCATCGGCTTGTTGGCTAAAAACGCTATCTTGTTGATAGAGTTTGCTGACCAACTGCGCGACCAAGGTCACAGCGTTTACGACGCGATCGTTGAGGCCGGCAAAGTGCGTTTACGCCCCATTATGATGACACTCGTGTCGACAATATTGGGGGGATTACCACTAATCCTATCAACCGGAGCCGGTGCAGAAGCGCGTAATGCTATAGGCTGGGTGGTATTTGGTGGGTTAGGTATTGCAGTGGTGTTTACACTCTACCTTACGCCAGTGCTTTACTTACTCATTGCACGATTTACCAAACCTAGAGCGGATGAAACCCGCCGTTTGGAAGAAGAGTTAGAGGCTGCAGAAGCTTAAAACAACAACGGGGTATCAAAGATACCCCGTTTTTTTATCTTCTACTTAGCCCTTTTTCAAACAGTGGCCATGTTAACCCATCAGGCACATAGATAGCCTTCACACCAAGCTTCCCCACTTCGTCGATATTTCGCATTTCGTCATCAAAGAACACCATATCTTCGTAAGCGATACCTAGCTGTTGGTGTAACTTGTTAAAATGCGCCACTTTACTACTGGGGTAAATTTCTTCTTGAACAAACACCCCTTCTATCCCGAGTAATTGAATCAGTTGTCTTGCCCAATCAGGTGCACTGGTGCGTGAGGCCAATGCCATTGGCAAGCCTGTATCTCGGCATGTTTGAATAATTCCTAAGACATCAGGATACAGATAAATATGGCGGCCTTCTGCATCAAAAACGCCTTTGTGCGTTTTATTAAACGGCGGTGTAGTGTGGTCGCACCACAGCCCACCCGCATCCCACAGGGTAAAATCTAAATCAAATACCACTAGTTTAATTTTGCTCATTTGGTCGCTCTTGCCCCATGACTTCTCGGTTAAAGCCTGTTTTCAAATAATACAAAGCTTTGAATGATATAAGTAGGCGTTAAAGCATAATTCTAAACAAATAAAATGAAACTTTCCCCGAGGTTAAGGGGAACACTATTCCGCACTGTGCGAGCCTGAGTTATCACTCGGTTTATCCCCTTGGGCACGGGGAACACAATTTATCTGCGTCATCACGCGCCGAATAGTACGGTTCATCCCCGTGGGCACGGGGAACACCGGAATAACCGGCGCTGTGTGTTGTGAGATCACGGTTCATCCCCGTGGGCACGGGGAACACAAAGCCTGAAGAACAAAGTAAAATGGCAATATCGGTTCATCCCCGTGGGCACGGGGAACACGTTTAATAGGCCCTAAAAAGTGATTTAACGTGGCGGTTCATCCCCGTGGGCACGAGGAACACCTGTCCATATCATCCGTTCTGGAACTTCCAATCGGTTCATCCCCGTGGGCACGGGGAACACACGTGTAAAAATCTCACCATGCATGGAGGCGTCGGTTCATCCCCGTGGGCACGGGGAACACAGTGTTGCGAAAGGTAAACTCGATGGTGTCGCCGGTTCATCCCCGTGGGCACGGGGAACACTAGCTCTTCTGCACGTGCTTCATCTTTGATTTCGGTTCATCCCCGTGGGCACGGGGAACACCTGTATTGCTGCAATATTCAGTGGAACTCTGTCGGTTCATCCCCGTGGGCACGGGGAACACTGTTGAGCGCGTTTTCAACGATTGCTTGTCGTCGGTTCATCCCCGTGGGCACGGGGAACACCATAGCGCTTCCAAGGTTTAACAAATTCCACACGGTTCATCCCCGTGGGCACGGGGAACACAATCACCAGCGAGCGTCTATCGTCGCATCATTCGGTTCATCCCCGTGGGCACGGGGAACACTGGTTAACGCCGCGATGACGAATTTTGCATTGCGGTTCATCCCCGTGGGCACGGGGAACACTAAGAATTATTCATGAAAATGTTATTTATGACCGGTTCATCCCCGTGGGCACGGGGAACACCACAAAGCTAACGTCATCACGTTTTAAACCAACGGTTCATCCCCGTGGGCACGGGGAACACAAAGGTCTTTAATGTTTCAGGTGACCTCTTCGCGGTTCATCCCCGTGGGCACGGGGAACACTGTACCTTGTGAAACCGCCACCATCGGGTAACCGGTTCATCCCCGTGGGCACGGGGAACACATATTTGAAGCCTCAACGGGTTCAAATATTGGCGGTTCATCCCCGTGGGCACGGGGAACACGCTTCTTCTTCGGTATACAGCGATTCCTGAAGCGGTTCATCCCCGTGGGCACGGGGAACACTCCAATTATAGATAATTGATCTATAAAGGAAATAACCCAATTGAAAAATCTACCAGATTTTTAAAGATCTAACTAAGTAAAAATCACTCTTGTTCAAGAGGTAAAAATCGCACGAGTCTTAACCCATCAACGTCAATAGGTTCTCGCCTGTTTGTACCATAGGTTTGAAATTCAAAGCCAGATTCGTTGTTGGTTGACCACGCCATAACCACATTGCCGTCATCAGCGAGTTCGGTAACCTGAAACCAAATCATCTCTCGAATTCGCCTGGAAACATTGCCAACGTAAACACCCGCCCTCACCTCTAAAAGCCACACCGCTAAGCGCCCTCTTAACCTTGGTGGCACCGCTTCTGTAACTACGGTAATCATTGCCATAATTTACCCCGTTCGGTGGCCATCGTTACCAATACTTTTAGGTTCGGGTATTGCTGGAGGCTGACTATCTTCAGGCGCCTCGGGAGGCGCAATCTCTCCAGCACTCAACACTTCTTCTATTAATGGAATAAGACGGTTGAGCAACTTGGTTTCACGGAAAATATTGCGGCAGGCTATGCGAACTTCCGTATCTGGGTTTCGGGGGTGTTTTGAGGCTATCTTGAACGCTTCTGGTACAACAGATTCAAATTTGATGATGTCAGCCATATCATATACGAAGGATAAAGGCTTACCTGAGTGGATAAAACCGATTGCAGGTGCATATCCAGCCGCCAAAATGGCCGCTTCTGTTACACCGTATAAACAGGAGGTTGCTGCACTGATGCATTGATTTATGACATCGCCTTTTTCCCAGTCTTTGGGATCATACCTGCGGCCACGCCATTCCACACCATATTGCTTCGCAAGCAACTCATAGGTTTTGCGCACACGCGCACCTTCGATTCCGCGTAACTGATCAACACTTCGGCGTTCTGGTGCAGGCTCTCCAAAGCGAAGTTCAAACATCTTACGAACCACTTTGAGTCGCAAGTTTTCATCTAGTGCGAGTTTTGCCTGATACAACAACTTGTCTGAACGCGCACCGCCAGGCTGCCCTGCGGCATATAACCTCACTCCAGCTTCCCCAACCCAAATTAACAATGTACCGACCTGAGCTGCCAGTTTTACTGCCGCATGGGAAACTCGTGTACCCGGTTCAAGCATAATACACACAACCGAGCCAACAGGAATATGCATCCGCTCGCCATTTACCTCATCGATGACCACAAACGCACCGTCCTTGACATCGATTCGCCCCATACCCACAAAAATCATAGAATTGCGATCTTTAATTGGGATAGGTTTCAGGGGGATGAATGCCATGTTTACTCCTTTAACAGGGGATTCTTTGATGTATTAGCTGCTATCAACACCTTCATTTGCTTAATAGCTAGCTCATTCAATTTTACAATCCGCTCAGTTTGCGTCATACCTTGCTGTATAAAATGCGCATTCATGGATTCCATATTGGCAAGGCAAACTAATTGATGAATATTGGCGTGATCACGCATGTTGCCACTTAGGTTAGGATTTTCCTCACGCCATTGCTTTGCCGTGACACCAAAAAGCGCCACATTGAGTAAATCAGCTTCGTTGGCGTATACACAGGCTATTTGTTGATTATCGAGCGTTTCCGGAATGAGGTGTTCCTTTACCGCATCGGTATGAATCAGGTAATTCACTTTTGCGAGATTGCGCCGAATATCCCAGCCTAGCAGCTGGAATTCTTGCTCTTTTAAACGCTGGAACTCTTTAATGAGGTAGAGCTTAAACTCCACCGAAATCCAACTGGCAAACTCAAAGGCAATATCTTTTTGTGCATAGGTTCCGCCATAGCGACCGGCTTTAGAGACGAGTCCAATCGCATTGGTTTTCTCTATCCACTGTTTGGGCGTTAGTGTGAAACTATTCAACCCTGCTTCTTTTTTAAAGTCATCGAATTCGATGACTTTAAAAAGAGGGTTGTTGAGTTGCTCCCAAATACCTAAAAACTCGATAGTATTTCTATTCCGCAACCAATTTCCGATTATCACACCGGTTCGGTCTTTATTTTTGAACCGGGCAATATCAGTAATACAAATGTACTCATCACCATTTTTATTCATAGTGGCAATGGTTTGTTCTAGTACTTGAAGTTTGGGTTTCATAAACGTCCCTGTATAGTTTTTTACGCTCGTTTAATCATCATTAATCCGCAGCCCATTCCTTTGGCTCTGCCAAATCCCTTGGCGTATTGATTAATGAATTTTAGTGGGTCTTGAACTGTTAACATGCCCTGATAATCAACGCTTGAAAACTGTATCTGATGACGTTTTTTCTGAACCTTATGCTGGGTATAGCCATCAATGGACGGTTGGAAATCTAGAGTAATCCCCCATTCATCCAATCTTTTCTCGTTGTTCAACCAGCTAATCGCAGCCTGTTCCATATGTATCTTGAGCGATTGTGCATCCGATAGTTCGTCCTTGACGTTATACTTCGCCTGCATCATCACATCATGGCGGCGCTGCTTTCCATCCTCACCTTTTACACAAACTGTAGGGTTAACTCTTAGCTTGAATGATAGCTGCTGTCCCTTGTCTAATTTAGGCTCAAATACTTTTGTCACACACGAAAAGATAGGTGAAATTGCTTGCGGTTCAGTTTTGGATAAAACATAAAACTCCGGCATGCCCGTTGCGCCCATTTCTTCCCTATACAGAAAAGATCTTTCTGTATCACTTGAAAACAACTGCCAAATTAACTGGTGTGATGCGTACACTCCGTTGC
The DNA here is from genome assembly GCF_056161325.1 of Alteromonas sp. ABE4_545. Classification (NCBI taxonomy): domain Bacteria; kingdom Pseudomonadati; phylum Pseudomonadota; class Gammaproteobacteria; order Alteromonadales; family Alteromonadaceae; genus Alteromonas; species Alteromonas sp. ABE4_545. The sequence goes on along the minus strand of NZ_JBSWYY010000016.1, from coordinate 17,969 downwards.
GTTGAAGCTTCGCTAACTCGTGGGCAGTTTGCGGGCTCGATATCATTGTGACCTTTGATAAATACATTATTTAGCCTCCCGCAATGTTAATTGATGCATAGTTCGCTGCTTGAACTGCCATCGTCCTCGATGCACAGGCTCATCCCAGGGCTGATAAGACTGAGTGAGCTCATCGTCAAACTCCGTCGCATTGCCCTCCCAGAAATAAGTTACGAAGCCGTTAGCACCAAGCCAATATTTGTCTGATTGTTCTGAAACAACAGGGGGAAAATCGGTATCTAAAGCTCGCTGCAACGTCTCAGTTTCAAACGTTTTAGGTGAAAGAGGTAAACCAAGAGGACAAGATTTACGTCCCAAGTAGAGGGGAAATACCGGTTTTGCCAGTGCGTCTTTTATGGCTGAAAGCGTTACTTGTGTCTCTGCTCTTAACCAAACTGCCACTATCCAAAGCCCATCACAACGGTAATCTCGGCTGGATAACACCGTATTCAGCTTTGCTTCATTTAACTCGCTCTTGCGGGTTAAATGGGTAACCCCTCTTTTCTCTGATGGCACCTGTGCCGTATGATAATCACGCAAAATAGAGCTGGGCACACATTGTTTCACGCCAAACGAAACACTTTGCTGCAGCGCTTCGAGTTTTGCCTCATTATCTCTGGTAATACCCAATGCAGCACCGAGTAAACCTAATAATGCCGAACGTGTGGGGGCGATTGCCGTAGCTCTATCTCCTCCTACTGCTGGTACGCCCCAACTTGCCATTGGTCCATAGAGCCGAAAGACTAGATATTCTTTCATTGTTACGCTCCAATTACTTTGCAACGAATTCTAGTAATTCGTTTAATGTACCTTCGCCCTTCACAGCGTTAATTGTGTAACGCGCATCCGCACACTTGCCGTAAACCGCGTCAAAATTCACGGCCTGTTTTTCTATTGCAGTAATTGCCGCTTCGGCCATATCTTCGTCCTGTATCGGCTTAAGGTATGATACTGACAATGAACGAGGTTGTTGTTCACCTATTTCAGCCATGACATAACTGGCATAAGCGCGTGAAGCAAAACTGTTTTGCTTGCCTTTAGGTGAGACTTTTACTGCCGCTTCAGTCAGTGCTTTTATGGCACTGTCGGCCAAAGCCTCATTACCACCAAGATTCTCGACTAGTTGAGATTTGTTAATGCAGATATAGCTGTAGAACAAAGCAGCAGCAAAGTTAGCTTCACCAATGTGGGCTGAGCCAGTATCTGTTTTACCATCGTTTAAGTCATCCACTGCGGTAAAATAGTCATCTTCCACCAATACCTTGTGAACACTGATTGAGTGGGCAACCTGACAAGCTGCTTCTACATTGAATTCAGGGCTAGATGCCAGCATTCTGCCGAATAGCGCGATATCGACCGAAGTACGATCTGCTTTTAGCAATTTCAATTCATCAACAGTTGGCTCTCGCTGCTCATTGCAAAGTAGATCAGCCAATGCCAATACAGCTTGTTTTTCAGCTGTACTGATATGAGCAAGCTGTTCTATTTCTAATGGTTTGTCTTTTTTGACCTTACCAAAAACCCCAGCAATAGATGAAGCCCATGACGTAGCCTGCTTATCTTTTACACCTCCCGCTACCAAGGTGTTAAATACTTCTTCACCGAGCTTTTTGGTGCGAATGCCAATTTCGCCAGACATGGCCTCTTCAAACAACTCAGACACGCGCCAGTTTCTCTTTAAACTTTGTGAACTCACACGTAAACGATCAAATCCGCCCATTTTTGCTGTTTTAGGGCGTCCTAGGTCATCACGGTTTAAGTTTGACGGTGCATATGAAGTTAGTAAGTGAAGTTGAATAAATTTGCTCATGTGATTAATCCTTTTTCAAAAAATAGTTATTCAGGCTCTTTTGATTAGTTTGCCTGGTAGTAATCCATTGCCCAGCGCACCGCTATGCGTTTGTCAGCTTGTCTGGGGTAATTTGACGTTAGTTCCTGATTCCAGTAACAGATATCTTTGGCTAACTGTGTCACTGATGCCTTGCCTTTCAACTGTTTCAAAATTCGCCTAATTCGGCGTAAAAACTCTTCTGGCGTTTGTGCCTGTTGCAATTGAGCGAAACGCATTTCGCTCACCACTGGCTTATCCCCATCGCCCTTTTTCCCGGCTAATTTAGCGAAGCTTTCGGTATTGTTGTCTGACACAGAAACAAGAGCGCCGGCAACCGCTGCCCAACAAAGCATGTTTTCGCTAACTTGCTTGTCACTTCCTTCAGATATGTCATTACTTAACGATAACCAAAGCGATCTAAATCCCTGTGAGAGCAACACCGCATCAATAGATTCAGCTCTTTTTAATTCGGCTTTCCAAGCGGTTGGTGCAGCCTGGATACCCTCTTTTTTCAACTCACCCGCACTGGCATACATAGATTTCCACCAGCGGAGCGCTGTTGATACACCACGTTGAAGTAGCTCTTTATCCATTAGTTGGTCTCCTTAATCGGCTCAATTTGATGCTCCTTTTCAAAATTTTTAAATGATTTTGAGTACAGCCCTTTTAACAGGCTTTTTCTTGCTGCAATTCGCTTCGCCATGGTGCGTTCAGAACCCAGGTCAGATAGCGCATATTCATCGAATAAGGACAACGCAACATTCCTGAGCGTAGATATCCAATGTTTTGTATCCATTGAACTTAAAAACTGAGACTCACTACTCATCAACTGTTGCACGGCGATAAAGAAATCGGGTTGGGTTTGTTGCCAAAAGGCGGTATCAATAAAGCTAAAATCACCTTTTGCATCACCGGGTTTATCAAACCACGCCGCTTTTATCTGGCTGCGACAATGCCAAAGAGCATCATTCGCTATACTCTGAAGTTCTTTAATTTGGTCAAGAATATGTTGTTGTTTAGCCGATGGAACCTGATAAAGCGGCATGGTTTCTGAGTACCAACCACGGGCTTTCATGTTGTCCATGTCGTAGCCAAATATCCATAATCGGGCTTGAGCTGTTACAGCTTCTAAAATGTCATCGTTCACCAAATTATTAAAAGAACGAACTACACTCGCACACATCTGCTGAGTTTTGCCTCCATCAGGCGAGCCCGTTAGCGTGAGTACGTCCCAGATCTTATAGGTAACTCCCCCTGGCTGGCCTTTGATCGACAAATCTTCCTGGTCCGGCTTTTTTAAGTCGCGTTTGTAGGGCGTAAGAGGATGTGACCACGATCCCGCATAATTGGCACCATAATTCTGAGTCTTATACAGTTTCACCAACTGGCTACAAGACTTGCCGGTAAGACTGCATTCACCAGCCACATCTTCAACTATTAGTCTTATACGTCGAGGCATCGCCCAGAACATATGTAGCGGGTGCACATCTTTTTGATAAGTTTCGCTCCCCTTCTTTGCACTGACTCGAGTTTTACCTAACCATGGGAATAATGTGTCGCTATCAAAATCTGGCTCAGAGTAACTCTCATCTTTTGGAGTTATGTTGAGCCAAAGCTTCTGCCAAAGCGATGCGCGTTCTTGCTGCGGCATCACTAGCGTAGTTAAAGGGCCGCCACCACGAAGCCCCGTACGATGCCCCTGCCCACCACTAGGTGCATTTATCTGTAGAGTAAAAAGCGCCAAAACCGCCATGGGTAAAGACATGGCCTCACCAATCCCCCTTTTAACAAAGTGGTCGGTATTGAGCTTTAAGCCATTTCCACCTGGCGCTTCAATGAGTAAACCCGAAATTGAGGTTGGCTTTGCCTCATCCAAATTGTCAAAGTCTTGCATGAAAAGCGGGCCATCACCTGTGGCATTGAACGCATGTTCGGCTTTTGAAAATACTTTTTGAAGCACTTCTTCTGTTGGTGGTTCAAAATAGCTATCTTCCCATTCGAACTCATCATCAGGCGCGAAACAGGTTTGCAATAACCCAATCGCAAACTGATACGCGGCGCCCTGAAAATCAGCTCTGGGTAATGCAAAGTCGATGACTTCTGGTTTTTCAATGGCGGTTATCGGCAACGTTTGTTCAGTGATACTTCCATCTGGTTGTTGCACCTTAAATACCAGCCAAGGATCTTTAAGTAAGTTCATAATTCTTCCTTGATTATTTTTTGATAAAAACCAGATACCGGAGAGTAACCAAACCGCTCATCCTTCTCCGGTATCCAGCATTGTTTAAATTTAAGTACTGGGTATTTAGCGTTTAGCCTATCCAATAGTTCCTGATATTTTTCCGGCACCGGGCTTAAATGGTCTGTGTACTTATTTTTTGCGAGTTTCAAAGTGCTTAACTGTATTGCATGCTCTTTATGCTCGCACCAAAAAGTTAACTGTTCCTGCTCATCTACCTTTAACAACACCACCTGTACTTCTTCCCGCTCACTGAGCCGGGTATTAATTTCAACCTCATCTTCTTCCCAGCGTCCGCGGCGCGTTATTTGATATCCCGTTTCCCAGTTTAGCTTTCTGGCAAATGCCTGATTCTCTCTCGCTCTTTCATCACCCAGAACCCTTTGTTCCTGTGCTATTAAGCTAGCTGGAATTTGCTCTCGCCCTTCGTCGCTATACACCGCTTCGATTAACTGTCTGGCATCCTGCGGCATACGCATGGAGCCTAATTTCTGTAACTCTCGCATGCCCAACCATAATCGGCCTGCTGAGGGGTATACATAGCCGGTATTTCTGAAATTTTTACTTACCCACTCTTCATTCGGGTTATCATCCCAACGTGGAGAATTTACGATGAGCTCGGGTTGCCCGCGCTGGTCTGATATACCCGGTGTAAACTTACCCTGCTTGTCTCGGGAGTGACGGTGTAATCGCCCTGCTCGCTGAATCAAATCATCAATTGGGCAAATGTCAGAAATCATCAAATCACAGTCTGCGTCTAAACTTTCCTGAAATACCTGAGTCGCTATCAGCACCTTACCGGCTCGAGAACCTGCTTTAGAATGCTTGCCGAATACATTCAGAACTTTTGCTTCAATAAGATTTCTATCATTTAGGGTGAACCGGCTATGAAATAAAATACAATCATCGGGGTTACTCATTTGAGCAGATAATAGTGAGTATGCGGCTAAAGCATCATCAACAGAGTTGCGCACCCATACTACGCAGTCTCCACTTTCTATGGTGTTGATAATGCGCTCAATACAACTCACTTGATCATGGAGAAAGGTCACCGTTACATCTCTACTCACTGCTTCCCGACTTGGCATCGTATGTTCTTGCACTGGATTTTCTGTTCCGGGCGCAACGTGAGTGGCAAGAGGAAAATCAGAGAAACTGGTTTTCTTAGGGAAGATCACATCGTTCCCTGATGCCGCTTGCCATATTTCTACCAGCTTCTTACGCTGTTTAAGGGGTAATGTGGCCGTTAATAAAATAACGCTACCGCCTTGATGTAAATGCAGTTTTAGTAGTCCTTCCAGCAGTTCAAACATGTATTCGTCTGCTGCATGGACCTCATCGAAAATCAGCACCTTATTGTGTAAGCCTAAAAGCCTTAGTGATTGATGTCTTTTGGGTAGCACCGCCAGTAGTGCCTGATCGATAGTGCCGACACCTACCGGCGCAAGCAGCGCTTTTTTTCGAGAGTCGGCTAGCCACCTATGACATTCTGCGAGTGCGGTTTTGTCTTCTGCGTTGTAATCAGAGTTATCTTTGCCTGATGTAATGACCGTTTGCTGAAAGAGCGGGTTCATCTCTCGAGCGCCATGAGCCAACACAATACTGGGCTTTTTTGCCACTGATTCATACATACTCAGGTAATGTTCAGTCACCCGTTTATACATAGCATTGGACGTAGCCATTGTGGGTAACCCAAAATAGAAGCCGCTCGCCACACCTCTTTGCATAAGCCGATGAGTTAATGTGAGCGCTGCTTCTGTCTTACCAGCCCCAGTCACGTCTTCGAGTATGAATAGCTGTGGAGTATCCGTGATCTCTACTTTTTCAGCCCAGCTCTGCAATGGTGTGGGTTTAAAACCAAAACTATTTTCAACTGAAAAGAAAGGCGCAACCTTGAGTGAGCGAATGAGCTGTTTACTCTCAAGTGCCCTTTTGGCTTGCTTTCTAGCCACTTGCCAATAGATGTCTAACGGCATCTCGTCTGAAACATAGGGAAAGTCTGCTTGATCTGAACCAATCCAATCACATAGCACGGCTATACCTGCAATGTGCCAACTGACTTGCTTTAGTTTTGCAAGCCAGTTTGAGTCATTTTGGCACATGACCTCGGAAAACTCTGGTTGAAACAGTGTGATTAGATCTAAAGTAAATGCTTCTGAAGCATTTAGATTTTGGCTCTCCGTAAGTCCTTCAATTCCAGGCTCATCCAGTTCTACTGGCACACCGTGGTGCCCTAACATACAACCCATGATGATATTTAAGGGCTTTGTTAAATACTGTTGCTGTCTTCTATTTAACCCTTTCGCTTCTGTACATCGTTCACAGATTTGTTTGCGCAGTTTTCGCCAAAACCAGGTACCCAACCTGTCATGACGATAATGTGTGCCGTCGTAGCTCTTTCGACTATTGGGTAAAATGAGTTGTGATGAATTATTTGAAAATAACGCCTGAAAAGCAGATGCAAATTTTCCCAGATCATGCATCGCCATGAAAAAACTCATCATGGATGTAAATTGCTCTCGAGGTATGGCCAAATAGTCACTTAATTCATTAGCAAGTTTAGTATCAGTGTCCAGCCACTCATAACATACCGCCGCCACATCCAAACAGTGATAAGGCAGCAGATGATAATCTGCGCCAGGTTGATCACTGTCTTTTTTGGCTTTTCCCCAATATTGAAAATAGGGAGGAAACTCATTTTCCATGCTCTGTCCTGTCTAGTGAATGAATCGACTTTTAATTAATTTTTCACAACAAAATCTTGTTCACAATCCCGTAAATAAAACCAGTAAACTTACTTGACTGGTTTTCAAACTAAGGGCATTAATTTAACTAAATAACCAGGGTTTAAGGTCATCTTCGTTGACCAATACCAACTGCTGTTGCTGAGGTGTTTTAGCCAATGAGTCGGTTCTCACTTGCATTTCTTGGATCAAATACTGCGCGAGTGCGGCTTTGGTCGTTATTTGTAACTCACCATTTTGCATTTGATAATCTTGCTCTATGATAGCGCGCTGCTCTGGAGTGAATCGCGGATCGGGCTGGAAGCGCAACACGACTTCGCTATTCCATGCAGAATCATGTTCACGATGTTTATTGGCGCTATCCATTAGATCAGGCACACCACGAAAACGACTGAGTACGAAATCCCGAAATTCCGCTCGCATTTCACAATAACCTCTGAGATGCCAGCGTAAGCCGGTTTTCACAAAGGTATGCGGTTGAATAATTCGCCCCTCCTCATTCGGGTTGCTCAGTGACACATATTCAATATCAAGACGACATTGCTGTTTAACGGCGCACACAAGCCCCCGCATAATCACTGGCGTAATCGACCGTTTGGGTAATCGTAAAGCCGCGTGTGTTATACCGTGTTCGACGAAACAACTTTGCTCTTGTCCTGTATGTAACCAATCTAGATATTCGGTTACGTCTCCGGAAATGTGGCACAATACGAAACAGTCTTGCGCTATATGAGCCTTTGCTGAAGAGTTATAATGTAAATTTGAAGGGTGCTCTGCATTGTAAGCAGACAAGTACTTTTTGGCTTGAGTGGTACTAATTTGAAAATAATGACTTAGATCTTGGCTATTCACTTGTCCTTGCCAATAAGCTAGCAACTCAACAAACCAAAAGTATTTTAATGTGCTTTTATTGTTCATTACATATTACCTTCCCTTGTAATATTTCTGTTAACGCTACGCCTGTTAGAGCAAAAAGTCTTGTTCTTTTTCCATCTAATCGACCAAAGAAAACACCGCTCTCATCATGCTCTCAAAATGTGGGTTATACGTTAGGCGCGCGTGAATTTTCCCTTCTTCGGTGTGGCCCCAAGGGCCATACCACACCGTTTCGCCAGCTTCGCACTTGGCTTCGTCGTCGCTTGACTGCCCATTGTCACAAATACCAAAAGCAGCGTTAATGCCAAAGTCAGGGTTACTTGGCTTGAACAAGGCACTCATATGTGAAGCCGCTGAAATTCGCTGCTCTGGTAATTTCATTGATTGAGTTTTAACGTGGCTTATTTGGGGTGGTGTTTCACCATACCAAATCAAGCCTTTATGTGGTGAAGTAAACTGGGTATCGAATTGCTCAGCGACATAATCCACATCTACCACACTGTCTTCTTCCGCTACCACCATTAAGGTCGGCACTGCGACAGTGTGATGTTCTAACTTATCTGCCAACGCATATACGCTGTCTTGATAAGCTGCAAAACCCTGCATCGCTACCGAGTTATAACGAGAGGGAATGTATTCGGGTTCTACGTTCGGCCACGGGAAAATGCCCGTCATATAGGGGGCTAAGCGGGTTACGGCGAATCTCGATTTAAACGCCGGTGAAATTAACACTAACCCTGCAATATCATATTCAGTACTGGCGATAGTGACTAAATTAGCGCCGGTGGAAAAGCCGCCTAAATATACCTGTTCTAGTTCCTTTGACATGGCTTCTATATGCGCGTTAGTGACTTGCTGCCACTCACTGTAATCGGCAGTTAACATGGCTCCGGGTTTCACGCCATGTCCGGGCAGTAAAATCCGTCTTACGCGATAACCAGCAGCGCATAACTCGTCGGCCATATCGGTAAAAAAATACGGCGAATCACCAAGGCCATGCACCAGCAAAAATCCCGCGGTTGCATCTTTTGGTCCACACTCTTGCGGGCTATTGATGTCGATTTCGCGTTGTGGCGCTTGTGTAACGGCTACGCGATTTTCAGCAACCCAATTGCGCAACCTTGCTTGATAGTTGCTAAAGGGTACTGGGTCTTCTAGTGGAAATGGAGTGGCAGGTTGAAACTGTGGCGTAGAGTGACTCTGACATCCCAGCAACACTGCGGCGACAATACCTAGGAGTGCGGCTCGCATTAAAAATTCCTTGTTATCACATCATTTAACGCGAGCTTAATGGTTTAAAATAAATAGTGGCTAATGACTCGCTGCTGATACCGTTATATCAGACTGTACATTTTGCGTCAGTGATTTGGCCAAAATTTTATGGGTTAACAGCGAAAGAAGCTCTGTTTCTTCATCGCAACGCTCGCCATCAACGCCAGTAATGTTCATTGCGACTTCTAGTGCTAAGTCGGCATTAACGTTTAAATCTTGTTGCAGTGAGCGTAGAAAGCGTGCGCTTTCTTCTGCGTCGACAACTTGGCGTACTTGATAAATTGCATCATTCAGAAATGCATCGACACTAATCGGGCTCTCCCATTGCAAATTGCCGATAATTTCGTCCAGATAGTCCTGTTCAGTGAGGGTAATTTTGCCGTCAATCTTATAAAATAATACCGCCATTTTGATCAACGACTGATTAAAAGCTTGTTGCTCAGATATTTGCATTGTTTTTCTCCTGAGTGATTTGCGCTCTGTTCAGCAATCCGGCTGCACAGTACATTATCGCAATCGTGTGACTCTGAAATGACACTTCACGCCACACTTGTAAACAACTTGTTAATTATAACCAATCTTTACAACGAGAAAAGACCTTTTGGCTATAAGCGTTATCAAGTACCTTGAGATCGACCATATAGACCACTTTTATTTTAAAAAGTGCGAAGAAATGTCGCAGAAATCGATGTAAATAAGATGGCGTGAATGAGAGTGGGGTTTGGCGTTAGTCTCTCGACTAACGCAAACCTAAGGTAATATCGTTGATATAAAAATTACCGGTAAAAACGGCATCGGCTTGACCATTTGCATCAAGGGCGAAAAACTCTTTGTCTGAGTCGGGCAATGCTTGATACCCGCCAATCACCTGATACAGCCACACCTCTGGGTCAAATTCGAGGGCTTGTTTGTCATAATAACTGAGCGCAGACAACGGCTGCCCCGAATCTATCACGTCGCAAAAATAGTTTTCTACCGCTTGCTGAAGTGGGTCGAATTCCAGCTCTACTGTAGACTGCTGTTCAACTTCAATTTGCTTGTTGGCATCTTTTGACTCCTCCGCCCCTTTGCGACGGTGAAGATGGGTCAACGACGCCACAATCGATTGCAGTTCAGCCTCATGCCCAACGTGATTCACGTCGGCACTGGCAGGTTTAATTAGTCCCGCTGACTGATTAAACAAAATAGGCACATTGGTTAAATTAGGGTAATTACCCGGTGTGAAATCTGGGTGCTGCTCCATGTGCAACAAGTACCCTTTCAATAACCGTGTTCGGCCTTGGAATTCGCGGAATCGACCGAGCAAGTCAAGTAATTTGGCTTGCACCACAGAGAGCTCTTGCACAGCCCGTGCGAAGCTTTGCTGTAGTGATACCACCAGTAAATGGCGAAGCTCACGATTGCTTCCCGCTATTTCACTGAGCTCGTCAAAACGGAAGCACTCAAGCTGATTGAGCAAATCTGACACCTGCCCTTGAGCAAGCTCATTTTCCCTAATTTTGGCATCAACAGAAGACACATAACCGAACTCGTTATTGATGCGGCTAAACATCACGCGCACTGAATTCGCCAATAATTCGGTGAGCTGATACACATGCTCAGTAAGGTCGCTCATATGCGCCTGAGATTCTGTATAACGGTTGTAGTGCAGGGCTTCTTTATAGTGCTCTGCCAAGGTTTTCAAACTGGCCAGCGACGCACCAATATTGGCATTAATCGTGCGGTTGCGTTCGTCTTGTAAACTGCCCTCTAACAGGGTGCGAACGGCGCTTTTCAGGCGCAGCTCGCCTTGCGGATCTGGCCGCCATAACACGCCTAACTGAACAAGCTGCTCCAGCACTTTCGGGCTTTGGGTTTTCTCATCCACACTGCCGTTCACATACGCCTGCATGATGAGTTCGCTATGGCGGCCGAGGGCGTTGAGTAAACGCGTGCCCGCCTGCATTAGCACCTGGCTCATAACAGGCTACCTTGTTGAATAGCTGCGTCGGCTTGTTCGGCTAAAGACAATGACTCTGTCTCATCGATAAATTTGATCACTTCATACAAATGCTCAATTTTACCGGTGGCTAAGTAAATCTGTTTCTCTGGGTTTGGCTTTTTCAAATAGCCCAGTTCAGTTAAACGCTTGAACACTTGTTTAATTTGACCATCGAGGTTCACACTGGTTGAACCAAATAAGCGATAACGCGATATCTTTTCAAGTTGCTCAGCGTAAGCCGGCGTATCTTCAATCACACCTTGTAATTCATTCAAGCGAATGGCATTACCCATACTCACAGGAATATCAGATTCACTGGCTTGTTGCACTAATAGCAGCCATTCAACCAATGGCACTAAGTGTGATGCAGTGTCTTGAAACTGCTGTAGCAGCACTTTGCGCTCGTTTTCTCCTAAGGTGAGATAGGCCGCAAAAAACACATCGCCTTCGGCTGTGGTGGCCAAAGTGCGATTTAACAAGTTGAGATGCGGCTCTAGTTTTTGCGCATTGTCACGGCTCTTGAGGTAGCGCCACGCTTCTTCGTCGCTTACCTGACAGATAAACTGCCCTTCCAACAATTGGCTAAGTACCTGGCCTTGTTCGGTCATCATGCTGAAACCTCCTGCTGACGGCGCGCTTGAAGACGAGCACTCACTGAGCTTGTCTTAGGTTGAACAACTTGTAACTGTCGAGAAACTTTGTCGATTAAATAGCGGTTTTCGAATAATGTGAGTACTTCTGATTCTGGGTTCGGGAATGCCCCAACCACACTGATGTTGTTGTTCTGACAAGCATCGAATATTTTTTTCACGTTCGATTGGTGCAAAGTGCCTAATTCATCAATTGGCCAGTGAATGGTTACCGCATCATCACCGCGCAATAAACGCGTAAAGGCGAGTAAGAACTTACACAAAATCAGATAAGCCATACCATGGCTCGACGATTCATTAAGCTGGCGGTCGGTTCGGATCACCAGGTCACTGTTGCCTTCGCGCAGGTGCAATTCAATATCGAGTAACTTACTCACTCCACCGGTTAACGCCGCACGACCAAGAATGTCGAGCACGCGACGCATGCTCAAACCAAATTCTTCATCGGGCAATTGACTCGCGCCAGCATTGATCCATTGCTCGTAATGTTCGCGGAATTGCTCTAGCTCCGGCCAAAATTCTAGTTCGCTGATACGAGAGCGAATTTTCACTGCTGAATCAGAAACACCATCAAGGAAGAGCTCACTGTCGACTTCTTTGGTAATACGACGACTTTGCGACACAATACGCTTGTCGATATCGGCCAAAACGAAATAGTACTGTGACAAATCAGTACCGAAGATACGGCCTTGTTCACGTAAACCTTGCAGTTTTTGTGGCACGATCACATTAAGTAACTGAGCGAGGTGGTTTACCATACGGCGATGGTCAATACTCTTCACGCCCTGAGCATTCATAACCGCACATTCTTCGCGAGCGCGCTCCCAGGTATCCGACAATCCGGTACCAGCCTGAGCAGCAATAAGTTGGTCGAAACGCTCAACATAGGCTCTTACATCGGTAAGTAGCCCTTCTCGCTCTTGCATTAGCTCTTGTGCTTGCGACAAACGCTGGTTAATGCTGACCTCGTCTTGGCTTGGCACGTCGGTTTGTTCTGAATTAGCCAACGTAAGCTTGTTCAAATTACGAATTAAGCTTTGTACTTGTTCTAACTGTTCGCCAGCCACTTTAACCGTGTGTTCAAGCTGAGTTTGCTTGTCTTTGAGTTGCTCGCGTTTTTCTCGGTAAGCGGTTTGATGCTGAGCGAGTTCACGTTCAGCTTCACCCAATGCCTTACGAGATTTCGACAAGGCGTTTTGCCAGGTTACCTTGTGTCCAACGAACACGGTTTGATACCAACGCTCGTAGTCGGTAACTTTGTGACGCTGAGTTTCTGTTTTGTAGATAGACTCTTTGAGTGACTTTTGACGCTTTTTCAAATCGCCAATTTCATCTATATCCACACCGCGTTGATCTAACTCGCTTTCGAGCCATTTCGCCATCGACTCGCGCTCTTTGTTGGCACTGTCTCGTACTTGGCGCATTTCACTGTCGAGTTGCTCTAATTTCGCCTCGGTGTCTGCAATCAGTTGTTGCCAGTGGAAACTATGCTCCGTTTCGGCTTCGCGCTGCTGATCTTTCATATCATCGCGCTCTAGTTCAAACTGACTCTTGGCCTTTTTCTGTTCTTGTTGATTCGCGTCTAACCGCGTTTTCGCTTTTTGCTTACGGCCAGCCAAAGCTTGTTGATACTCACTGAATAAAGCATCGCGATCGTGCTGCGCGCGTTTACGCGCTGATTCACTGCTGCGAACGGTATTTTCTTTCTGCGTCATAGCAAGTTCAGCGTTGCGCACGCCTTCACTGGCTTTTGTGAGTAATGACTCACATTCATTTTGTTTAGCTAATGCTTCAGTGAGTGCGGTTTGCGCCTGTTCTAAACGTTGCTTTAACGCTTGTTCGTCATCGGCATAATCTGGTGTATCCAGTGAATGTAAATCTAACTCAATGCCAAATAGGCTAGCACTGTCGTCACGTTTTTGCGGGTGTAAGCGGGTACTTTCCAATAACTCTGGGCGAATAATTTTGCCCACTGAGTTTTCCCAATCGGCTAAATTCCCGCGTAAAAACTCGAGCAAAGAGCCTTCGCCTGGGTAAAGTAAGCCGTTAATTTTCTCTACGTTTTGCTCGGCTACGCGATAAGCTTGACGCGCTTTTTCCAATGCAGTGGAGGCTTGTTCACGCGCTTTCACTTCGCGCTGATAATCTTGTTGCGCCTGGCGGTGTTCGTGACGGGCAGCGTCTTCAGCAATACTTGCCTCTTTGGTTGCTGCATCAAGTAAATCTAACTGAGATTGCTCAAATTCGTTGTAACCCGCGTTAGCCAAAGACGCTTTAATTTCCGCTTCGGCAATTTGGTATTTGCTCAGTTGCTGCTGGTGTGCATGCTCTAAATCAAGCAATTGCCCACGAAAATTATCTTTGATCACCTGTAAGGCATCGCGTTCTTTTTGCTGCTGTTCGCTGCGGGTGTCTGCGGCTTCTTGTCTCGCGGCAGACAACTGCTCAAGGTGCAAACTGGTTTTTTCACCTAGCTCAGCAACACGGCGATTATACGCTGATTCTATGTCTTGGTGCTGCTCGGTTAGCAGCGCATAACGGCTTGATACATTGTCTAGTTCGTTCTGCCATTGAGACAAATTCGCCACGTCTTCTTTAAGTTGCTCGATATCTTGCTCTTGCCACTTTTCAAATTCTTGCTCAACCGCATCCAGCTCTTCAGTGTATTTGTCTACGTCTGCACGGGCTGAAGAGATGGTTTGGTTGAGATGGTCGCGACTTTCTTGCCAAGACATGTCATTTTGCTTACGCAAAAATTGGTTTTCTTCCAATTCATTTTTGCTGGTTTCTAAACGCGCCGACAAGTAGGTTTTGTCGTGGGCAAATACCTGCTTCAACCCAGACAATTGCTGCTCTGAGGTTGTCAACGCCATATCCGCTTGTTCCAGACGTGTAAACTCAGGGCGAATCTTGTCAAATGCCTTAATCAAATGGCATTCGCGGATCCAATCATCAACCCGATTGCGGCTGAGATTAGAAGTAGGAGGCGTTACCCCGTCTTCTTCCAAAATAGCAGCGATCATGGCTTTGATGGTTTCCATCTTGCCTTCTTTTGAATGCACCGCTTTGGCTAATTTTTCAATATGGCGGATATGTGTACTTTGCTCACACAAGGTAAATACCTTGGCATAACCCAATAGCTCTCTGGCATTACTGCTTTGGTTAAGTACACCGTGATCATTTTGCAAAATGGCACGAAAATCTTTTGTGGTCAGTAAGCTCGTCACCAACACATTGTTGCGTTTCATTGCTCTGGCCAGTTCAGCGCTGCTGGTGCTGGCATGTTTGCCATCTTGTTGCTTGAACAAATAATCGTCGATATCAAATGGCTTACCAATAAAGCGATAATTTACACCTGTGCCATTAGACGTTAAAACAGCCTGACACAAGTCTCCTTCAGCGCGAGCAAATTCATAAATAATGAAGCTTGATGTGCGAGGCAAATACCACTTTTCAAAACTGTCTCGGGTGGCTGGTACTACTCGGCTTGGGTATTCGCCGTAAAATACGGGCACCAAGCGCTGTAACGTAGTTTTACCCGATGCGTTGGTACCACAAATATTGGTGTGCCCATCAAGTTTAAGCTCAACCACACCGGGTAGATGGGTGTCGATGAGAATGATTCGTTTAAGACCGGCCATAAAATTCCTGTTTGCTTTATTCCCGTTTTATTCTCATTGTTAGCGGGATACTTTTGGGATAACACGGGTTGTTTCTGAGCAAAGTGTACGCCGAGAAACAGCCTGACTGACAGCACCAAACCATCAGCAAAATAGCGCTCCAGTGTATTATGAATTCACTCACTTGCACAGAGTTAAAGCGAGGTAATTCGCGGTGTACACGTTAGTTTGCCGCTTTATTAATCAGCCTTTCACACCCGGCGCTAGTTGTGCGTTTTCTATGTGAGACAACACGCTCAGGTTTTTCAACGCAAGTTGGCATCCCTGACCGCGAATGCGGTAGTTTTCTGAACAATCCACCTGCCAATAACGCAACAAATAGCCTGCTAATGCCGCTTTCATCGTGACCGTTTTTAACCCCTCTTGCATACCGTAATCTAACGCTATTGCTTCTGGCACCGCAATATCAGGGTGCGGCATAAACACTAGATCAACCGTTGTTTGCCAATTTTTATCAGCGGTCGAACACTCAGCCTCGGTAATGTCGCGATGTACCAAGTCAATATGCGTAAAGCGCGTACAAACAAAGTCGCGAAAGCTCTGGGAGTTCACATCAAAAGCGCGTACATGCCAACGATGGCCGTTATTCACCAGCGCATGGGGAATTAACATGCGCTGTGACTTGCCCGAGGACAAGCTGACATATTCCACTTCCACTGGGCAGCGCAAATGAATCGCTCGCATTAAACTGGCAATAATCGAGGCATCTGGGTTAATTAACGCGACGGCCTCTAAACACTGATGGGAAGGCTTCACCCCTGCTGATATACCGTCACCGAAACCACGACTTAAACTGGTGAGTATGGCGCTGGGATCATGGGTAAATAAAGGCGAAAATGTGGCTGTACGCCAATACTGCTTAGTGGCGTGATCGAGCTGCATATTTTGTGGGGCCAGCTCGCGATAAGTCGTAAAATCTCGGGTACTGGCGGCCAAGCCGGTAGCAAAACGCTGAATTAAATCTTGACGACACACGTGGCCAAAATACTGCAAACTAAAATCAATAAATGCCAAGCGCTGACGCTGACCGTGATTGAGCTCGTCTAACCCTGATTGTACTGACATAATAATCCGCTTCATTCTCACAAAGAAGCAATCATATTGATGGCATCATTATGATTATGTCAAGGTTTTTTATCAAAGTGGGCCGGTATGATGGAGCAGTAAATAGACGATGAATACGTCAATAATCGCTCCGCTATTGCTGTTGCACGGGGGCTATATTCTGGCCAGTCATATACACTTTTGCCGCGGTGTTTTTTCCAAATTGGTCAAGCTTCACGACCAGGCCTCCTAAATCAACAGTATTTGAACGATACCCACGATCAATACAGTCTCGGTCTACAATGTCGCATTGCGCTGCGATCAACGTCAGTAGTTTAGCGTTCAAGTACCCCTCAAACTCAACATGATTTACCTTCACCTCCCTCGACTGTTTTGCGCGTTGCCTAAATTCTTCACACACTGGTAAATCACAGTTTTTAGGGTTAGGCACAACTTCTGTTATTAGCACGGTTTCGTCTCCTGAAAGGCGTGCTAGTAGCGCTTCACTTGAGGTAAAGGAAACGCCGGTGAAAACAGGCTTAACCCCTTTTTTATGGGCGAGCGCTATCAAGTTTGAAAGTGGCTGGTACGTCCCCACTAAAAGTAATGCCTCTATTGGTGAGTTTTGTATTTTAGAAAAAGCCTGCTCAACGTCGTTGGTATTGCGACGAAAACGCGCCCTCACCACTGGCGATATACCGTACTCCTGCAATAATCGCACGTAGTGTTTTTCAAGAGCTAACCCAAACTCGTCGGCCTGAACAATTAAACCTATTCGGCTAAAACCTCGTTGTCGCAGTAAATAGTCTAGCTGAGTGGCGGCTTCGAGTTGATAACTCGCTCGCAGAGTGAAAACCCTGTCTTCTTTTTTATTATTCCCGAAATTTGCGCCCGTAAATGGAGTGATAAGGGGAATATTAAATTGCTTAAGCATCGGCAAAATGGCGTGTGTGGTTGGCGTACCCACATAATTAAATAACGCGAGAGGCTCTACATCTGTGAGAAACTGCTTGGTATTAGCCACTGTATAGTCAGGCTCGTAGCCGTCATTGAGTTTAACCATTTCAAAGCGCACGCGTGCATTTTTATTGTGGTTATCAAAATACAGAGCAGCCCCGCGATTTAACGCCGTGCCCAGCTCTGTTGAACCTCCTTCTGTCGCGTTTGATATGCCTAAGGTCACGGTTTGATTAGCTGACGATAACGTACACCACCCCATCAGCAACACCGTGGTCATCAATTTAGATACTGCGTCAATCATGTGTTAAATGGCGTGTTCTATTTTAACGATGAGATTCCACCGAGCGATATAGAAAGTATAGAAGACAACAACTCTGAGGCACAAAAATGTATGGTCCGCCTCGTTATTGCAACAATAAATTTCGATAACGGGGTTGGTTGTGCGCTAATGTATTCGGAGTCTAATTAGGCGCTTTCGCAACCCGCTCCACGATGAGTTCCGCGCTGGATTATCCTCAAAAAGCCCATAGCTTTTATAAGCTGCAGACTGTTGAAAAAGCCCTAGACGAAAGTCTGGGGCTTTGATCTAATAGGCATAGTGAAATTCGGAGTGTTCACCATGCTAACCCCAAAATCCCCACAACAATACGAGT